>DATJJB010000832.1:0-2797 GCA_035492655.1 Kutzneria sp.
CCGAGGTAGATGCGGTACATGTTCTTGCGGCCGATGGCGTCCGAGGTGGACGACCACACGAACCGGCCGAGCATGTTGCACAGCGACAGCAGCGCCACGAAACCGGCCGCCGGAGCCGGGCTCACCTTGAAGAAGTCGACGATCATCGGCGACGCCTTCTCCAGGATGCCGATGCCGGCGGTCACGTTCAGGCACAGCACCAGCCACAACAACCAGAACTGCGGCGTCTTGATCGCGTTGCGGGCCGACACGTTGTTGGTGGTGATCAGCCGGTGCGCGGTGGCCATGGACGGGTCCCAGCCGGCGGGCTTCCAGCCCTCGGCCGGCACCCGGACCAGGAACGCGCCCAGTGACATGAAGATCGCGTACACCACGCCGTGCACCGCGAAGGTGGCCGCGATGCCCGAGGTCGTGGTGCCGAAACCGGCCAGCATCGCCGTCGACCAGGGTGACGCGATCAACGCTCCGCCGCCGAAGCCCATGATCGCGATACCGGTGGCCATGCCCGGACGGTCCGGGAACCACTTGATCAGCGTCGACACCGGCGAGATGTAGCCGATACCGAGGCCGATGCCGCCGACCAGGCCGTAGCCCACGACGACCAGCCAGAATTGTGACGTCGCCACGCCGAGCGCGGCGATCAGGAACCCAGCGCCGAACGCGACGGATGCCACCGCCATCGCCCATCGCGGTCCGTTGCGTTCGACGAGCGTGCCGCCGAAGGCCGCCGACAGGCCGAGCATGACGATCGCCAGCTGGAACGGCAGGCCGCTTTCCACCCCGTTGAGGTGTAGCGCCTTCTCCAGCGGCGTCTTGAACACGCTCCACGCATAGGCCTGTCCGATCGACAGGTGCACGGCGAGCGCGGAGGGCGGTACGAGCCAGCGGCTCCATCCCCCCGGCGCGATCGTGCGCGAGCGATCAAGGACCCCGAGTCCCATCTCCACTGCCCTCCCAGATAGTTGAGAATGGAACCTATTGGGATCCGGTGCGGAACGGCACGACCGAGTGGCGCACGTAACGACGAACGGCACCGCTCACGCGCCGAACGGAATGAACCGCAGATTTACGAAACTGGGAGGTTCCGAAATGGGAAGGGTGACGGTCCGCCGACCGGTGCTCAAGCTCTCCCACCAGGGCGAACGCTCTCGTCCGGATGCACTAGCGGCCGAAGAACCACTCGAATTGCGTATTGACGGAAAAGCGGTCGCGGTGACGATGCGAACGCCGGGCAACGATGTCGAACTGGCGCACGGATTCCTGCTCACCGAGGGCGTGATCGGCGGTCGCGAGGACATCTCGGCCGCCCGCTACTGCGCCGGAACCGGTCCCGACGGCCGAAACACCTACAATGTGCTCGAAATCTCACTTTCCCCCGGCGTCGCGCCGCCCGATGTCGGCGTGGAGCGCAACTTCTACACGACCTCTTCCTGCGGCGTGTGCGGCAAGGCCGCCCTCGACGCCGTGAAGCTGCGCACCCGCTACTCCCCCGCCGACGACGAGTGCGCCGTCTCGGTCGAGGTGCTGGCCAAGCTGCCCGACACGCTCCGGGCCGCCCAGAAGGTCTTCGACACCACCGGCGGTCTGCACGGCGCCGGCCTGTTCACCACCGAGGGCGAACTCCTCGTCGCCCGCGAGGACGTCGGCCGACACAACGCCGTGGACAAGGTCATCGGCTGGGCCGTCCAGTCCGGACTCATCCCGCTGCGCGGTCTGGTGCTGATGGTCTCCGGTCGAGCGTCCTTCGAACTCGTGCAGAAGGCGGCCATGGCCGGCATCCCCGTCCTCGCCGCCGTCTCGGCCCCCTCGTCGCTGGCCGCCGAGCTCGCCGAGGAACAGGGCATGACTCTCATCGGCTTCCTCCGCGGCGACTCGATGAACGTCTACACCGGAGCCGACAGAGTGCTCCGCTGAGCAGAAGTCGACCGCGCCGACGAACTCGAGGTTTTTTGCAAACTCCTCCACTTTGCCGAACTCCTGGAGTCTGCCGGCGCGCGAGTGTGTCGGCGACACACCACACAGAGCTTGTGAACCGACTTCACAGGCAATCCCGGGTGTGGCGGGCGAGTCACTGCTCGAACGTCACATCAGTGCCGACCGCACCGCTGACTAGGGTTGAAGCATGAGCACACACTTCGACGTCGTGGTGGTGGGGGCCGGCCCCGGCGGGTACGTCGCGGCGATCCGGGCGGCGCAGCTGGGCCTGCGGACCGCGATCATCGAGGACCGGTACTGGGGCGGCGTCTGCCTGAACGTGGGCTGCATCCCGTCCAAGGCACTGCTGCGCAACGCCGAACTGGCCCACCTGCTGACCGGCGAGGCCGAGGCGTTCGGCATCCACGCCGAGGGCGGCATCACGATGGACTTCGGCGCGGCCTTCACCCGCAGCCGCAAGGTGGCCGACGGCCGGGTCAAGGGCGTCCACTTCCTGATGAAGAAGAACAAGATCCAGCAGTTCTTCGGCTGGGGCACGTTCACCGACGCCAACACCATCCAGGTCGCGCTGACCGACGGCGGCCAGGAAACCGTCACCTTCGACAACTGCATCCTGGCCACCGGCGCGACCACCCGGCTGCTGCCCGGCACCAAGCTGTCCGAGCGGGTGGTGACCTACGAGGAGCAGATCCTCACCGACACCCTGCCGAGCAGCATCATCATCGCCGGCGCGGGCGCGATCGGCGTCGAGTTCGCGTACGTCATGCACGGCTACGGCGTCGACGTCACGATCGTCGAGTTCCTCGACCGGCCCGTCCCGCTGGAGGACGAGGAGGTCTCGGCCGAACTGGCCAAGCGCTAC
>DATJJB010000833.1:0-9299 GCA_035492655.1 Kutzneria sp.
CCGAAGATCGACTGTTGGTGTTCATGGGCATTTCCGGTGGCATGGGCGCCGGGCGTATCGCCGCTTTGCCGCTGGCCGGCCTCGGCGTGGCCGCGCTGAATCCGATCGTGCTGCCGGTGACCATCGTGCTCGGGCTCGGCGCCGGCTACTGGATGGCCCGGACCCGCAAGCACCTGGCCGACAAGCAGCACATGCGGCAGTGGCTCTCCGACGCCTTGGCCGACGCCCGGTCCACACTGGACCAGCTCGTCGCCGAGCAGCTCATCGACGCCGAGGGGCAGCTGGCGTTGGCCCTCGACGAGGCCCTGACCAGCCGGATCGAGGCCATCGACGAGGAGCTGCGCGAGGTCGACAAGGCCCTCAAGCTCGACGCCGCCGAGCGTGCCGCCCAGCAGCAGGCCGTCGGCCGGCAGCTGGCCGACGTCACCTCGGCCCGTGACCGCGGCGAGGCGCTGCTGGGGACCATGCGTCAGCTGCGTGACCACAGTTGACTGGTTGCGGGAACCGATCGGCCCTAACGTGAGTCCAATCGGCAATCAGTGGAGACGGGGGTAGTGCGGTGTACATCGACAACAGCGGGGCCGACGGCCATGAGCTGAAGATCGAGATCGACGGCCACGAGTACACCGAGGACGCCAGCGAGAGCTACCACGGCGACGGCGTCATGGACACCGCCGAGGTCGACACCGACGACGGACGGGTCGACTACACCGACACCGACCACGACGGCACCGCCGACCTCGCCACCCGGTACGACGACCACGGGCAGCTGGTCAGCCAGTCCCACTTCGACGCCGCCACCGGCCAGTGGTCCCAGACCTCCGGCGCCCCCGCCGGCTCCATGACCGTCGACACCGCTCACGGCGACCAGAACGTCGGGCCGGCCACCGCCGACACCACCAACAGCGGGCACAACGACACCGCCGTGGTCACCGACGCCGACGGCAACACCTTCCTGTACACCGACACCGATGGTGACGGCCGGGCCGACTACGCCATGGAGATCGACGCCAAGGGCCAGGTCACCATCTCCCAGCACACCGGCGAGCACCAGTGGACCGAGATCGAGCACGGCCACATCGACAGCGGCGGCCACTACCAGCAGGATCCCGCCGAGAAGCTGCTCCAGTTCGGCTCCGACGACCACTCCTGGGGCGGCGAGCAGCAACCGGCCGGCCAGGGCATCGTCCGCACCGACCCGGCCACCGGCGAGTGGGCCTGACGGCCGGACATCTCCGGCCCGACCAGGGGCCTGTGGACAAGTGGGGCGGCAGCCGGCCGCGAGTAAGCCAAGACACATCCCCGATACCATCCGGTGTCGGGGATGTCTCTTTTTCTGCGAGCATTTCGTGGGGTTGATCCACGTGGTCCGTGATGGTCTGAACCAATGGGTATTCAGAAACGATTCCGGAGTGACGGCGGTTACAGGCTGGAAGCGCTCTCATTGATCGGTTTTTGTGGCTCCGGCATGCGCGAAAAGAGTGCTGAATCGATTCCTTGATCGCTTATGTGAGGTGGCTGACAGGTGAACGGTCGGCCACTGGCGTGTAACCCCGATACAGTTGGGCATCCCCTAAACACACCACACCCGGACGCCGCCGGGTGTGGTTGCGCATTTCCACGGACGCCGTCGTCTGCTACAGGGACAGCGGCGTCCCTGTGCTTTCGTCCGGCAGACCCCAGGGCAGGAGACGAGATGACCGCACTGACCATCCCCGGTCTCGACCAGGCACCGACCACCAACGAACGACTCCTGACCTGGGTGCAGGAGGTGGCCGAGCTGACCACGCCGGACCGCGTGGTCTGGGTGGACGGCTCGGCGGAGGAGTCGGCGCGCATCAACGCGGCGCTGGTCGAAGCGGGCACCTTCGTGCCGCTGAAGAAGAAGCCCAACTCGTTCTGGGCGGCGTCCGACCCGACCGACGTGGCCAGGGTCGAGGAGCGCACCTTCATCTGTTCGGTCGACCCGGCGGACGCGGGCCCGACCAACAACTGGATGGACCCGGCCGAGATGAAGGCCGTCATGACCGAGCTCTACCGGGGCTCCATGAGTGGCCGCACGATGTACGTCATTCCGTTCTGCATGGGCCCGCTGGACGCGGACAAACCCATGCTGGGCGTGGAGATCACCGATTCCGAATACGTCGTCGCCTCGATGCGCGTGATGACCCGTATGGGGGCCAAGGCGTTGGCCCGCTTCACCGAAGGCGCGGACTTCGTGCAGGCGCTGCATTCCGTCGGCGCGCCGCTGGAGCCGGGCCAGGACGACGTGCCGTGGCCGTGCAACGACACGAAGTACATCACCCAGTTCCCCGAAGAGCGGATGATCTGGTCCTACGGCTCGGGTTACGGCGGCAACGCGCTGCTGGGCAAGAAGTGCTACTCGCTGCGTATCGCCTCGGCGATGGCCCGCGACGAGGGCTGGCTGGCCGAGCACATGCTGATCCTCAAGCTGATCTCGCCGGAGAACAAGGTCCACTACATCGCGGCGGCCTTCCCGTCGGCCTGCGGCAAGACCAACCTGGCCATGCTCGAGCCGACCATCCCGGGCTGGCGGGTGGAGACGCTCGGCGACGACATCGCCTGGATGCGCTTCGGTGAGGACGGCCGGCTGTACGCGGTCAACCCGGAGTACGGCTTCTTCGGCGTGGCGCCGGGCACCGACTACCACACCAACCCGAACGCCATGCGCACGATCGAGAAGGGCAACTCGATCTTCACCAACGTGGCGCTCACCGACGACGGCGACATCTGGTGGGAGGGTATGGGCGAGAAGCCCGAGCACCTGATCTCGTGGAAGAAGCAGGACTGGACGCCGGCCTCCGCCGAGCTGTCCTCGCACCCGAACTCCCGCTACTGCACGCCGATGCAGCAGTGCCCGATCCTGGCCCCCGAGTGGGACGACCCCAAGGGCGTGCCGATCTCGGCCATCTTCTTCGGCGGCCGCCGCGCCAGCACGGTGCCGCTGATCACCGAGTCCCGTGACTGGCAGCACGGCGTGTTCATGGGCGCCACCCTGTCCAGCGAGACCACGGCCGCCGCGGTCGGCCAGGTCGGCGTGGTGCGCCGCGACCCGATGGCCATGCTGCCGTTCATCGGCTATCACGCCGGCGACTACTTCAACCACTGGATCCAGCTGGGCAAGAACGCCAACGCGGAGAAGCTGCCCAAGATCTTCTACGTGAACTGGTTCCGCCGCGGCGAGGACAAGGGCTTCCTGTGGCCGGGCTTCGGCGAGAACAGCCGCGTGCTGAAGTGGGCCATCGAGCGCCTTGAGGGCACGGCCGCGGCCGAGGAGACGCCGATCGGCCACGTGCCGACGCCGGCCGACCTGGACCTGGCCGGCCTGGACGCGCCCGAGCAGGACATCGCCGCCGCGCTGGCCTTCGACGCCGACGAGTGGCGCGAGGAGCTGCCGCTGATCGACGAGTGGTTCACCAAGATCGGCGACAAGCTGCCGACCTCGCTGCGTGACGAGCTCGAGGCCCTCAAGCAGCGCCTCGGCTGACACGGAAATCACTTCGGCCGGCTTCGGGGTCTCGCTCCCGAAGCCGGCCGTTGTGTGTGTCCGCCATCCGAGTGAGCAACCGGACCCGGTCGTCCGGCGTCCTCCTCTTGACTGAGGAGGTGCCCCGTGATTTTCGCGGCGCTGGCGATGCTGGTGCTCGCGGCGATCGCCCTACCGATGGCGACCATCGCGCTCTCCAGATCCGCCCAGAAGACCACCGTCGCCGGTGGGGAGCAGGTCTCCCCGCCGACGACGACAGATCAGTTGGAGCTCGGCAGCGATCCGGCCGCCGCGCGGTAGGCGGCGGCCTTGTCCACGGCCGAGGTCGGCGCGACCTGGCTGGGGACCGGCAGCGGCACGCCGGCGCAGCTGCTGTCCCGCGGCGGCACGACGCCGTCGACGATGAACGACTCGACGGTGTTGTCCACGCAGGCGTTGCCGGTCGAGGCGTAGACGCCGTGATCGCCCTGGCCCTGCACGGTCAGCAGTCGCGAGTTGGCGAACGCCTTGTGCGCCAGCACCGCGCCCTCGTACGGCGTGGCCGGGTCGTGGGTGTCCTGCACCATCAGGATCGGCGGCAGGTCGCGGCCGTTGGGCGTGGGCATCCTCAGGTTCGGCCGGTGCCACGACAGGCACGGCTGGCTGATCGTCGACCACCCGATCAGCGGGTACTTCCTGCCCTGCTGCCCGGAGTCCTTGATCAGCGACTTGTCGTTGCCGTGCCACGCGGTGTCGTTGCACAGGATCGACGTGAACGTGGACAGGAAGGCGTCGGCCGAGATCGGCAGCAGCGCCTGGTCGGCGTGCGCGGCGAACGCGCCGCCGCCCCCGACGGCCGACTCGAGGATGCCGAAGTCCTGCGCCAGCACGGAGAAGTTCCGTGACGAGTACATGGCGCCGACGATCAGGTTGTCCAGCGCGACCCCGTTGTAGGTGGTGCCGCCGAGCACCGGCGGGTTGGCCGCCATCTTGGCCCGCAGCTGCTCGTACGTCTGGTTCACGGCCTCGGCAGTGGTGCCGAGGTGGAAGATCGAGTCGTACTTCGCCGCCCAGGGCTGGAAGTCCTCCTGGAACCGGCGCTGGAAGCCCAGCGGCTGCCAGTTGAACGAGTCCTGCCAGTCGGTGGTGAACTCGGTGTTCGAGTCCAGCACGAACTTGCCGACCCGGTTGGGGAAGTACGTCGCGTAGTACGCGCCGAGCCAGGTGCCGCCGGAGTAGCCGATCCAGTTGATCTTGTCGCGGCCCAGCAGGGCCCGCAGCAGGTCAAGGTCCTTGACGGTCTGCTCGGTGTTCACGAACGGCCCGAACTCGCCGCCGAACTGCTGGCAGTACTGGGCGGTCAGCCTGGCCGAGTTCAGCAGCAGGTTGAGGTTGCCCTGGCTGCGGTCGCGGTAGTCCAGCGTCGACCCGATGTCCAGGCCGCCGTTGCAGGTGGTGTTGCTGCTCTGGCCGGTGCCCCGCACGTCGAAGCCGATCAGGTCCTGCGACGCGGTCAGCTTGGTCCGGCTCAGGAACGACAGCGGCATGGTCAGACCGGGGCCGCCCGGCCCGCCCGGGTTGAGCAGCACCGAGCCCTGGGACGGGCCGGTGGCCGGCAGCTTGCTCACCGCGATGGAGATGTCCTGGTGGGCGGTCGGATGGCTCCAGTCCATCGGCGCCGTGAAGGTGCCGCACAGCATCCGGTCCGAGCCCGGCGGCAGGCCCGGCGGCACCGGGTTGAAGCACGGCTTCCAGGCGATCTGCTGGCTCAGGTACTTGGCCGGCACGCTCGGCGCGGCGGACGCGACCGGCGCCGCCGCTAACAGCGCGGCGCCGGTGGCCGCCGCCAGCGTGACGGCGAGGAACGATCTACGCACTTCGAGAGCCCCCTTCGAAACGGTCAGGAGGCGCTCAGCCCATCGCGTTGCGGGCGCGTCGCGGCAGGGCCGTTCGTCGGGTTTCGGGTGACCGGCGGCGGATCAGGCCGTCAGGCCGGCAGGGGACCGTTTCCGATGTTCTGGAGTCGCGTGCCGACCGGTCGGGCGGCTTCGGCGTAGCAGATGAGATTGGTGTAGCCCTGGGCCCACGCCTGCCGGGTGTCCGGGGCGCGCCAGGTGTAGGTGATGTCCGACCGCGAATCCGTGCCCAGATAGCTGGTCAGCTCCTGTGCGCACCGGTTGCGGGCGATCTCGTTGATGGTGTCGGTGGCCGGCATCGGATCGGTGGAGCGGCCCAGCGTCTGCACGCCCGGCATGGCCTCGCCGAGGTGCGGCTGGTCGCAGGCGCCGAACTTGAGGGTCTGGCTCTGCGACGGCGAGGACACCGTGCACGTCTGGTACCGGGCGAAGCCGCGGCCGGTCAGCACGTGCTTGAGCGAGCCGGTGATGGTGATCGGGTTGCCGGCGGAGTCGATCTGGGTGGCCGCGCAGACCAGCCAGCGCTCGCCCGCGGTCCACGCGTCGGCCTGCGGCCAGAACGCCCATGCCTGCAGGTCGGTGGCGTCGGCGTCGTGGCTGCCGAGGTAGTCGCCGAGCGCGTCCCGGCACGAGGGCAGCGCGGCCCTGGTCATGGTCGTGTCGTCGGGCAGCGAGCTCGGCAGGCCCGCGGGCAGGTCGCCGATCAGCGTGACCTCGCCCTGGTGCGGCGCGGTGCAGGTGACGGTCTTGTGGGCGGAGTCGATGCACGCGCCGACGGCCGGCAGCGAGGCCCGGCTGACGCCGCCGCTGTCCACCTTCGGCATGGGCAGCGGCGCCGCCCCGCCGGAATTGTCCGGCGAGCTCGGCGTCGCGGTGAGGGGTGGGGCGAGGTCCGCAGCCGGTCTGCCGCAGGCGCCCACCATGCCAACTACTGCCAGCACGATGACCGCCAACCAGCCGCCCCGCACCATCGCCCTCCTCGTCCGAACCGCCTATCGGTCGTTCGACCGTACCGGGTCAACCGGGTCGCACCCTGGCAATGACCTGAGGGTTGCTCCGACGGTGCCGTGGCGGGCGAGCAACCCCCAGGTCGACTACCCAGGATCAGGTCAAACCACTCACGGCTGCCGTGACCAGTGCGATTGCCTGGTTGGCGATGGCGGTCCGGCGAGCCTCGAAGGCCGCGTCGGTCAACGCGGTGGTGCCGGCCGGCTCACCCAGCACCGGCGTGTGCAGATGGCCGCCGCGCACGGTGGTAGCCCCCAGGCCGAGGCGCACCCGGTTGGACCGGTACATGCTCTCGTTGGACAGGTAGTCACCGCCGCCGCCCTGCGCCGCGATCTCGCCCGGCTTCGGCGCGTCGGTGCGGCAGACCTGCTGGCCGGTGCCCGGGTGCGAGCTGTCCGACCAGACGCAGAACAGCAGGTCGAAGTTGACCTTGTAGCTGCCCGTCGGCACGGCCTGCATCTGCTGGTACGGCAGCGTGGTCTCGATGAACTGGTCGGCCGGCTGTGGCCAGCCGGCGGCCGCCGGGACCGGACCGGTCGAGCTCAGGTTGTTGTTGTCCGGGAAGCCGCCGCGCCAGTCGCCGGCCCAGCGCTCGATGTCGAACTGGTTGGGCCTGCCCTGGCTGAGGGTCATGATCATGTCTGGCCGGCGGGTCGGATCGGACAGCGCCGTGCCGTAGGCGGCCTCGACGATGCCCTGGTCGAAGTAGCCCCAGACGACCGGGAAGGTGACGGCCTGCACCACGGCCGGCCCGTTCGGCGTGCTGATGGTCAGTCCGTCCAGCTGGAGCGCGGACGCGCCGGCCGGGTTGGAGATGCGCACCCCGGTGCCGTCCAGCTGGAACGGGTCGAAGCCGCTGACCATGACCTTCTTGACCCCGCCGCCGGCCGGCAGCTTGTCCGAGTTCAGGCCGCGGGAGCCGTGGTCGAGGCTGGTCAGCAGGGCGGTGCGGTCAGCGGCGGACAGGGTGAACTTCGGCTGCCACTGTCGCAGCGCCTTGCTCAGCTGAAGCCGGGCCCAGTACAGCGGGCGGTCGTCGTGCGGGTCGAGCGTGCCCATGCCGGGGCGGCGGCCCTGGGCGCGGTCGACGGCGGTCTGCCAGAGGTTGTCGCCGGCCGTCGCCACCAGCTGGCGCGCGGCGGCGGTGGACTTGGCCGCGCACAGCTTGGTGGTGAAGTCGCCGACCAGCGGGTCGAAGCCGGCCTGGCTGACCAGTGTCGGGCCGACGGCGGGGCCGCCGACCGGCATGGTCGCGGTCAGCCGCTGCTCCTCCACCGTGAGCTTGGCGTTGGGGTTGAAGCACTGGGCGGCCGGGTCGGCCTGGGCGATGCCGGGTGAGATCAGGGTCAACGCGAGCACCGCCGGGGCTAAGACGTGAAGTTTCTTCGTAATCGCCACCTGAACGAGTGTTGTGCATCCGTGCGTAGAGCAACACGGCAAGTAGTCGGGTTCAGGTGGAGGTTCACGCGGATGGCACGCAGGGGCTTGGCCGTCGACGCGGCGATCGTCGGAGCCGCGGTGCTGTTCGCGGCGGGCGTGCTGGTGGTGGTGGCCGCCCCGAACCCCCAGGTGCAAGCGTTTGCCAACCAGCTGACCGGCGGTGCCGACCCACCCGCGGTGCCGCTGCCCGGCCCCGCGCCCCGGTCCGCGCCGACCACTCCGACCACTGCGGTGCAGGCCCAGCTCACCGTGCAGACCGACGCGTCCGGCCGGGTGGTCGGCCTGCTGCCGCAGACCCCGCTGCCCTCGACCGACGGCAGCTCACCGGTGGCCGCGGCCCAGTCCCACCTGCCCGACATCGCCCAGGTCTGGCAGATCGACCCGAACACGTTGCAGGTGGCCGACGTGCGCCCGGTGCCGTTCGGCACGGTCGTCCGCTACCAGCAGACGATCAACGGCAAGCCGGTGCTCGGCGGCCAGATCGTGGAGGCGCTGGGCAAGGACGGCGCCCTGGTCAGCGCGGTCGGCAAGACCGCGCGGGCCCGGTCGGGCGACTTCCCCGCCGACCCCTCGCAGACGCTCCGGGCCGCCAACCAGAAGGCCGTCGCCGCCACCGCGGAGGCCAAGAAGCTCCAGGCCAAGGACCTGAGCGTGCAGTCGACCGAGCAGTACTGGTGGGATCCGACGCTGGGCGGCAAGGCCGGTCCGGCGGTGGCCAAACCGGTCTATGTGGTGCACATCCGGGGCTCACAGGCCGACCAGCAGTGGTCCATGGTCGTCGGGGCCGCACACACCGACGTGGTGCAGTCCTGGTCGGAGACCCGCGAGGCGTCCAACCGGGACGTCTGCGACGCCCGGCGGCGGGTGGTCAGCGGCAGCCTGGCCTCGATCCGCTGCGGCACGGCGTTCCCCGTCGTCCGCAGCGAGGCCAGCGGTTCCACCGCCGGCGACGTCGGCAACGTGTTCCGGTTCTTCGGCGACGCGCAGAACTTCTACGCCCGGTTCACCGGCCTCGACCTGACCGCGTTGATCGGCGCCGACTACGGCGACGGCACCGGCAAGGCCATCCGCGGCACCGTTCGGGTCTGCGTCACCGGCGACCGCTGCCCGTTCCTCAACGCGTTCTGGGACGGCGAGCAGATGGCCTTCGGCGAGGGCGTGACCACCGAGGACATCACCGGCCACGAGCTGACCCACGGCGTCACCCAGCACACCTCCGGCCTGCAGGGCGGCCAGGCCGACGCGATCAACGAAGGCATGTCCGACGTGTTCGGCAAGTTCATCGGCATCACCGCGGGCGACCCCAACGACGCCGGGGCCAACCGCTGGTCCATCGGCGCCGGCTCGGCCATCGGCGTCATCCGGGACATGCGCAACCCGCAGCGGTTCCAGCAGCCGGACCGGGTCAACGGCCCGTTCTGGGTGACCGACAACCCCGATCCGCACAC
>DATJJB010000834.1:0-23514 GCA_035492655.1 Kutzneria sp.
GTCCTGTGGGGCTGGGGAGTCGGCTGGGCCGACCTGATCTCGGCCGCGGTCTTCTACACGGTCAGCTGCCTCGGCGTGACCGTCGGATTCCACCGCTACTTCACCCACGGCTCGTTCAAGACGGGCCGGGCCATGCGGATCGCGCTGGCGGTGGCCGGCAGCCTCTCCGTGCAGGGCCCCGTCCTGCACTGGGTCGCCGACCACCGCCGGCACCACGCGTTCTCCGACCGCGAGGGCGACCCGCACTCGCCGTGGAACTTCGGCACCTCGCCGGCCGCCCTGGTCCGCGGCTTCTGGCACGCGCACATGGGCTGGATCTTCGACCGGGACCTGACCAACCGGCAACGATTCGCGCCGGACATGGAAGCCGACCCGGACATGCGTCTGGTGCATCGATTGTTCGGCCCGCTGACCTTCGCCACGCTCATCCTGCCGGCCGTGGTCGGCGGCCTGGTCACCTGGTCCTGGTGGGGCGCCCTGACCGGCTTCTTCTGGGCCGGCGTGGTCCGGGTGGCCTTCCTGCACCACGTCACCTGGTCGGTGAACTCGATCTGCCACATGATCGGCGAGCGCCCGTTCGCCGCCCG
Source organism: Kutzneria sp. (assembly GCA_035492655.1). Classification (GTDB taxonomy): domain Bacteria; phylum Actinomycetota; class Actinomycetes; order Mycobacteriales; family Pseudonocardiaceae; genus Kutzneria. The sequence goes on from DATJJB010000834.1 coordinate 588, forward strand.
CGACCGGTCGGCCAACTTCTGGCCGCTGGCCATCCTCAGCATGGGCGAGGCCTGGCACAACCTGCACCACGCCGACCCGACCTCGGCCCGCCACGGCGTGCTGCGCGGTCAGGTCGACGTGTCGGCCCGGCTGATCTGGATCTTCGAGAAGCTGGGCTGGGTGCGCGACGTGCGCTGGCCCAGCCCCCGCCGTCTCAGCCGACTCAGGGCTTGATCAGGACCTTGAGGGCCTCCCGGTCGTTCATCGCCCGGTAGGCCTCGGGAATCTCGTCCAACGCCATCGTGCGGTCGAACACCCGGCCCGGCCGCACAGCGCCGGACAGCACGTCCGGCAGCAGCTCCTCGATGTAGGCGCGGGCCGGCGCGACGCCGCCGGTCAGCGTGACGTTCCGGCCGAACAGGACCCGGCCGACCGGCCCGTCGCTGTACTGCGGCACGCCGACGCGGCTGATCGCGCCGCCGGGCCGCACCACGCCCAGGGCCGTCTCGTACGCGCCCAGGGTGCCGACGCACTCCAGCACGTGGAACGCGCCGTCGCCGTTGGTCAGCTCCTTGGCCTTGGCGACGGCCTCCTCGCCGCGCTCCGGCACCACGTCGGTGGCGCCGAACTCCAGGCCGAGGTCGGTGCGGGCCTTGTGCCGGCCGAGCAGCACGATCTGCTCCGCGCCCAGCCGCTTGGCCGCCAGCACCGCCGACAGGCCCACCGCGCCGTCGCCGATCACGATGACCGTCGAGCCCTTCTCCACCCGGGCCGTGCGGGCCGCGTGGTGGCCGGTGCTGAACACGTCGGACAGGGTCAGCAGCGACGGCATCAGCTCGTCGTCCTCCCCCACCGGCAGCTTCACCAGGGTGCCGTCGGCCTGCGGGGCCCGGACGTACTCGCCCTGGCCGCCGTCGACGCCGTTGAAGCCCCAGCCGCCGCCGTTGCGGCACGAGGTCTGCAGGCCGGCCTGGCAGTAGTCGCACGTGTTGTCGGCCCACAGGAACGGGGCCACCACCACGTCGCCCTTGGCCAGGGTCGCCACGTCCGCACCGGTCTCCTCCACGACACCGATGAACTCGTGGCCGATCCGCCGGCCGTTCTCGACCTCGGGCGCGCTCTGGTACGGCCACAGGTCGCTGCCGCAGACGCAGGACCTGGTCACCCGGACCAGGACGTCGGTCGGCTGCTGGATCTTCGGATCCGGCACCTCCTCGACGCGGATGTCGCCCTTTCCGTAGAGCAAGGTCGCTCGCATCGTCACCTCATGGTTCGAAAGTCCGGGAACCGGTCAACCCTAACCGTTTTCCGCCGGGCGTGAGCTGGAGCGGGACCAGCTCCAGACGATCGTCACAGCTGGGCCGTCGGCCGCACGGTGAGCTCGTTGACGTCCACAGTGGACGGCTGGTCGATCGCGAACCCAATAGCCGCCGCGATCGCCGACGCCGGGATGGCCAACCGCTTCGCCGCCGACCGCGCGGCCGCCTGCGCCTGCACCGCCCCGCCACGGTCGGTGAGTTCGCTCTCGGTGAAGCCCGGGCTGACCACCGTGACGCGAATGTCCGTGTTCTCCTGGCGCAGCCCCTCCGACAGCGCCCGCACCGCGAACTTGGTTGCGCTGTACACCGCCGCCGTCGGATCGACCCGGTGACCGGACACCGAGGACACGTTGAGGATATGACCCCCGCCCTGCGCCCGCATTCGCGGCAGCACCGCCGCAATCCCGTGCAGCACACCGCGAACGTTGACGTCGATCATCTGATTCCACTCGTCGATCCGCAGATCGGCCAGTGGTGACAGCGGCATCACCCCCGCGTTGTTCACCAGCACGTCGACCCGACCGTGCCGCTCCACCGCCGCTTCGACGAACGCCCGCATGCTGTCCAGGCTCGTGACGTCCAGCCCATGGACATCGATGGACGGCCCCAGCTCGGCCAGGCGGTCGGTGCGGCGCGCACCGGCCACCACCCGGTGCCCCGCGGCGGCCAGGTGACGCGCGGTGGCCGCGCCGATGCCGGAGGAGGCACCAGTGACAAGAACGACTTTTGACATGCCGACAGTCCACCGCCGGCGGCGATTCCCAGGAAGGGAGCGCCAACCTGGGTGCCGCACACCCACCCAGTGGAGATCAACTTCCCTAGGGATCCCCCAAAATTCAATTCTACGCGGCGAAGCCGGCAGGGCGGGGCGGAGCGATCTTGGGCGGCATCGCCCTGCCGGGCAAGGGGCCTCGAGCGGCTCAGTCCACCAGCGCCTGGTACGTCAAGGTCCGCAGCTGGGGGCGGATGGGATAGGTGCTGGACGGCAGCAGTTGCGTGAAGAACAGGGCTGTCAAGTCGTTCACGGGGTCGACCCAGAACGCGGTGCTGGCGGCGCCGCCCCAGGCGTATTCGCCGGCGGGGCCGAGGGATTTGGCGGCGACGGGGTCGACGGTGACGGAGAAGCCGAGGCCGAAACCGACGCCGGCGTAGGAGGTCTCGGAGAACAGGGGGCGGCCGAAGGACTCGAGATCGCCGGGCAGGTGGTTGGCGGTCATGAGATCGACGGTGCGAGGGGACAAGAGGCGAACGCCGTCGAGGGAGCCGCGGCGCAACAACATCTGGGTGAAGCGGTGGTAGTCGTATGCCGTCGACACGAGGCCGCCGCCGCCGGAAAGCACGGCTGGGGGCCGAGAAGCGGCGGGACCCATGGGGGAACGGACCAAGCGGCGGGTGCCGGGCTCGGGCGAGTACAAAGCGGCCAGCTGGTCGCTGTCGGTCCAGAAGCCGGTGTCGGCCATGCCCAACGGCCGGAAGATGTGCTCGGCGAAGAACTCGTCGAGCGGCTGCCCTGACACGACCTCGACGAGACGGCCGAGGACATCGGTGGCGACGGAGTAGTTCCACTCGGCGCCGGGCTGGTGCACGAGGGGCAGGGCGGCGTAGTCGGCGACGGTGCCGGCGAGGTCGCGGCCCTCGGGGAAGCCCCACTCGTAACCGGCGCGGCGGTAGATCTCGTCGACGGCATGAGCGTGATGGAAGCCGTACGTCAATCCGGCGGTGTGCGTCAACAGATGCCACACCCGGATCGGCTCCACCGCGGGCACGGTGCCGGGCGCGGCGGCGGAGCCCTTGACGTACACGCGCGGCGAGGCGAACTCGGGCAGCCATCGCGAGATCGGATCGGTCAGCTCGAACTCGCCCCGCTCGAACAGCATCATGGCGGCGACGGAGGTGACCGGTTTGGTCATGGAGTAGATCCGCCAGCGGGTGTCGGCGCCGACCGGCAGCCCGGCCTCCACGTCCCGCAGCCCACCCTGCCCGACGTGCACGACCTCGCCGTGCCGGGTGACGACGGCGAGGTAGCCGGGCAGCTTGCCCTCGGCGACGTACCGGTCGAAGCAGCGGTCGACGCGCGCCAGGCGCTCGGCGGAGAAGCCGTGCTCGGCGGCATCGGCGGTGATCTTCACGGACACCAGTGACCTCCCGGATGCTGAGATCATCGAGCCTAGTCCTCGGTACCGCCGACCAGGCGAAACGCCACCCGCTGCGCAACAATTGAGATGCAAAGTGCTGTGGCCTGCGACACGGGTAGTGCGGATAACCCCGTGTTCACATTATCGTCACAAGACCCCCGACCACCCCGGGGACAACTTCGACCTGCCTCAAGAGGGCCGTCGGTCAACGCACAGCGTCGTGCGTATCACTGTAACCGCCCGTTCCCGGGCCATTTCGAGCACCCCCGCGTCAGACGCACGCCCCCGCGACAGGGCGTCCCACCACGGGAGGGCCGTACAGCCGTGATCCACCACCACCCCCACATCGGGGGCCTGTACGACGAGCAGTTCGAGCACGACGCGTGCGGCGTGGCCTTCGTGGCCGATCTCGCCGGCCGCCGCAGCCATGACATCGTGCGCAAGGCCTTGACCGCGCTGCGCAACCTGGAGCACCGGGGCGCGCGCGGCGCCGAGCCGGAGACCGGCGACGGCGCCGGCGTCCTCATCCAGGTGCCGGACGGGTTCTTCCGTGCGGTGACCGACCTGCCGCTGCCGGCGGCCGGCGGTTACCTGGTCGGCACCGCTTTCCTGCCGGTCGACACCGCCGAACGCGCGACCGCGGTGGCCGCCGTCGAGCGGATCGCCGCGGAGGAGGGCTGCCGGGTGCTGGGCTGGCGGGACGTGCCTATCGACACCGAGCACGTCGGCCCGACCGCAGCCGGCACGATGCCGCATTTCGCCCAGCTGTTCCTCGCCCCGGTGGACGACGCGGTCCACGGCCTCGCGCTGGAGCGGATCGCGTTCTGCGTCCGCAAGCGCGCCGAGCACGACGCCGACCTGTACTTCCCGAGCCTGTCCGGCCGCACCATCGTGTACAAGGGCATGCTGACCGAGCCGCAGCTGGCCCGGTTCTTCCCGGACCTGACCGACGAGCGGGTGGACAGCGCGATCGGCCTGGTGCACAGCCGGTTCTCCACCAACACCTTCCCGTCGTGGCCGCTGGCCCACCCGTACCGGTACATCGCGCACAACGGTGAGATCAACACCTTGCGCGGCAACCGGAACTGGATGGACGCGCGGGAGGCGCTGCTGGAGTCGGATCTCATCCACGGCGAGCTGGCCCGGCTGTTCCCGGTGATCACCCGCGGCGCCAGCGACTCGGCCTCCTTCGACGAGGTGCTGGAACTGCTGCACCTCGGCGGCCGCTCGCTGCCGCACGCGGTGCTGATGATGATCCCCGAGGCGTGGGAGAACCACACCGAGATGGATCCGGCCCGCCGCGCCTTCTACGAGTTCCACTCGGCGCTGATGGAGCCGTGGGACGGCCCGGCGCTGGTGTCGTTCACCGACGGCAGCGTGATCGGCGCGGTGCTGGACCGCAACGGCCTGCGGCCGGCCCGCTACTGGGTCACCGACGACGGCCTGGTTGTGCTGGGCTCCGAGGCCGGCGTGCTGGAGATCGACCCGGCCAAGGTGGTCCGCAAGGGCCGGCTGGAGCCGGGCCGGATGTTCCTGGTGGACACCGAGGCCGGCCGGATCGTGGACGACGAGGAGATCAAGTCCGCGCTGGCCGCCGAGCACCCGTACCAGGACTGGGTGGACGCCGGCATGGTCCGGCTGGCCGAGCTGCCGGCCCGCGAGCGCGAGGTGCCCAAGCACGCCGCGCTGGTCACCCGGCAGCAGGTTTTCGGCTACTCCGAGGAAGAGCTGCAGATCCTGCTGCGGCCGATGGCGCTGACCGGCGCGGAGCCGATCGGCTCGATGGGCAACGACGCCCCGTTCGCCGTGCTGTCGGACCGCTCGCGCAGCCTGTTCGACTACTTCACGCAGTTGTTCGCGCAGGTCACGAACCCGCCGCTGGACGCGATCCGGGAAGAGCTGGTCACCTCGCTGACCGCGACGGTCGGCCCGGAGACCAACCTGCTGGCGGCCACGCCCGCGTCCTGCCGCCGGATCTCGCTCGAGTTCCCGGTGCTGGACAACGACGAGCTGGCCAAGCTGGTGCACGTCAACGACGACGGCGACATGCCCGGCTACCAGGCCGTCACCGTGCTCGGGCGGTACCGCGTCGACGGTGGCGGCGACGCGCTGCGGGCCCGGCTGGACGAGATCCGCACCGAGGTGTCGGAGGCGATCGACGACGGCGCCCGGCTGATCGTGCTGTCCGACCGGGGCGCCGACGCCCGGTACGCGCCGATCCCGTCGCTGCTGCTGACCGGCGCCGTGCACCACCATCTGGTGCGGGAGAAGACGCGGACCAAGGTCGGCCTCATCGTGGAGGCCGGCGACGCCCGCGAGGTGCACCACATCGCGCTGCTCATCGGCTACGGCGCGGCCGCGGTCAACCCGTACCTGGCCATGGCCACGGTCGAGGAGCTGCCCGACCTCGACCCGCGCAAGGCGACCAGCAACCTGATCAAGGCGCTGGGCAAGGGCGTGCGCAAGACCATGTCGAAGATGGGCGTGTCCACGGTGGCCTCCTACACCGGCGCGCAGATCTTCGAGGCGATCGGCGTCGGCGCCGAGGTCGTGGACGAGTGCTTCACCGGCACCACGTCACGGCTGGGCGGCGTCGGCTTCGACGAGATCGCCGAGGAAGTCGCGCGGCGGCACCGCAAGGCGTTCCCGGCCGACGGCGTGCACGCCAGCCACCGCGAGTTGGAGGTGGGCGGCGAGTACCAGTGGCGCCGCGAGGGTGAGGCGCACCTGTTCAACCCCACCACCGTGTTCAAGCTCCAGCACTCCACGCGCACCCGCAGGTACGAGGTGTTCAAGGAGTACACGCAGGCCGTCGACGACCAGGCCGAGCGGCTGCTGACGCTGCGCGGGCTGTTCAAGTTCCGGGTCGGCATGCGGCCGCCGGTGCCGGTCGAGGAGGTCGAGCCGATCTCCGAGATCGTCAAGCGGTTCGCCACCGGCGCGATCTCGTACGGCTCGATCTCCAAGGAGATGCACGAGGTTCTCGCCATCGCGATGAACCGCCTCGGCGCCAAGTCCAACACCGGCGAGGGCGGCGAGGACGCCGACCGGCTGGACGATCCGCAGCGCTGCTCGGCGATCAAGCAGGTGGCCTCCGGACGGTTCGGCGTGACCAGCGAGTACCTGGTCAGCGCCCAGGACATCCAGATCAAGATGGCCCAGGGCGCCAAGCCCGGCGAGGGCGGGCAGCTGCCCGGCAACAAGGTGTACCCGTGGATCGCCAAGACCCGGCACTCCACGCCCGGCGTCGGGCTCATCTCCCCGCCGCCGCACCACGACATCTACTCGATCGAGGACCTGGCCCAGCTGATCCACGACCTGAAGAACGCCAACCCGGCCGCCCGCATCCACGTGAAGCTGGTGTCCGAGGTCGGCGTGGGCACGGTCGCGGCCGGTGTGTCCAAGGCACACGCGGACGTGGTGCTGATCTCGGGTCACGACGGCGGCACGGGCGCGTCGCCGCTGTCGTCGATCAAGCACGCCGGTGCGCCGTGGGAGCTGGGTCTGGCCGAGACGCAGCAGACGCTGCTGGCCAACCGGCTGCGGGACCGGATCGTGGTGCAGACCGACGGGCAGCTCAAGACCGGCCGGGACGTGGTGATCGCCGCGCTGCTCGGCGCGGAGGAGTTCGGCTTCGCCACCGCGCCGCTGGTGGTGTCGGGCTGCGTGATGATGCGGGTGTGCCACCTGGACACCTGCCCGGTCGGCGTGGCCACCCAGAACCCGGTGCTGCGCGAGAAGTTCAGCGGCAAGGCCGAGTACGTGGTGAACTTCTTCGAGTTCATCGCCCAGGAGGTCCGGGAGCTGTTGGCGCAGCTGGGTTTCCGGTCCCTCGAGGAGGCGGTCGGGCACGCCGAGCTGCTGGACACCGCGGGCGCGGTCGAGCACTGGAAGGCGACCGGGCTGGACCTGACGCCGATCTTCCACGTGCCCGAGCTGCCGCCGCGCGCGGCCCGGCACCAGACCACGACGCAGGACCACGGTCTGGAGAAGGCGCTGGACAACACCCTGATCCAGCTGGCCGAGGGCGCGCTGGGGTCGGGTGACCGGGTGCGGCTGGAACTGCCCGTGCGCAACGTGAACCGGACCGTGGGCACCATGCTCGGCTCGGAGCTCACCAAGCGCTGGGGCGGCGAAGGCCTGCCGGACGACACCATCGACGTGACGTTCACCGGCACCGCCGGCCAGTCGTTCGGCGCGTTCCTGCCCAGCGGCATCACGCTGCGGCTGATCGGCGACGCCAACGACTACCTCGGCAAGGGCCTGTCCGGCGGGCGCGTGACGCTGCGGCCGGACCCGTCGGCGCCGCTGGTGGCCGAGCAGAACATCATCGCCGGCAACGTGATCGCCTACGGCGCGACCAGCGGCGAGCTGTTCCTGCGGGGCAAGGTCGGCGAGCGGTTCTGCGTGCGCAACTCGGGCGCGCTGGCCGTCGTCGAGGGCGTCGGCGATCACGGCTGCGAGTACATGACCGGCGGCCGGGCGGTCGTGCTCGGCGAGACCGGCCGCAACTTCGCGGCCGGCATGTCCGGCGGCGTGGCCTACGTGCTCGACCTCAATCCGGTGCGGGTCAACCAGGAGATGGTCGACCTGGACGAGCTGACCGAGGCGGACCAGGCGTTCCTGCACGAGGTCGTCGACCGGCACCGCCGGGAGACCGACTCGGCCGTGGCCGACCTGCTGCTGGCCGACTGGGAGCTGGCCGTCGGCCGGTTCACCAAGGTGATGCCCAAGGACTACAAGCGGGTGCTGGCCGCGCGGGCCAGCGCCGAGGCCGACGGCCGGGACGTGGACACCGCGATCATGGAGGCGTCGCATGGCTGACCCCAAGGGCTTTCTCACCACGCCGCGGGAGAACGCCAGCCACCGCCCGGTGGAGCTGCGGCTGACCGACTGGCGCGAGGTGTACGAGGAGTTCGGGCACCAGCGGCTGGAGAAGCAGGCCGGCCGGTGCATGGACTGCGGGATCCCGTTCTGCCACCAGGGTTGTCCGCTGGGCAACCTCATTCCCGAGTGGAACACGCTGGTGTGGCGGCAGGACTGGCGGGACGCCATCGAGCGGTTGCACGCCACCAACAACTTCCCGGAGTTCACCGGGACGTTGTGCCCGGCGCCGTGCGAGGCGGCGTGCGTGCTCGGCATCAACGCGGATCCGGTGTCCATCAAGCGGGTCGAGGTCGAGATCATCGACCGGGCCTGGGACGAGGGCTGGGTGACGCCGCAGCCGCCGACCACGTTGACCGGCAAGAAGGTCGCGGTCGCCGGATCCGGTCCGGCCGGCCTGGCCGCCGCGCAGCAGCTGACCCGGGTCGGGCACAGCGTGGTCGTGTACGAGCGGGCCGACGCGATCGGCGGGCTGCTGCGGTACGGCATTCCCGAGTTCAAGATGGAGAAGCGGCGGCTGGACCGCCGGCTCGACCAGATGCGGGCCGAGGGCACCGAGTTCCGCACCGGCGTGAACGTCGGCGTGGACCTCACCGTGGACGAGCTGCGGAGTTCTTACGACGCGGTCGTGCTGGCCGGCGGCGCGACCGCGTGGCGGGACCTGCCCGTGCCCGGTCGGGAGTTCACCGGCGTGTACCAGGCGATGGAGTACCTGCCGCCGGCCAACAAGGCGTACGCGCAGTCGCCGATCAACGCCGCCGGCAAGCATGTCGTGGTGATCGGCGGCGGTGACACCGGCGCCGACTGCCTCGGCACCGCGCACCGGCAGGGCGCTGCTTCCGTGACGCAGCTGGAGATCATGCCCCAGCCGCCGGTCACGCGGGCCGCGCAGCACCCGTGGCCGACCTATCCCATGCTGTACCGGGTGACGTCGGCCCACGAGGAGGGCGGCGAGCGGCTGTACTCCGTGTCCACCGCCGAGTTCCTCGGCGACTCCGACGGCAACCTGCGGGGTCTCAAGCTCGCCGAGGTGCGGATGGACAACGGCCGCTTCGTGCCGGTCGAGGGCACCGAGCGGGAGCTCGAGTGCCAGCTCGTGCTGCTGGCCATGGGCTTCGTCGGGCCGCAGCGGGAGGGCCTGGTCACCGAGCTCGGCGTCGACCTCGACCCCCGCGGCAACGTCGCCCGGGACCGCTCCTTCGCCACCAGCGTCGACGGCGTCTTCGTGGCCGGCGACATGGGCCGCGGGCAGTCGCTCATCGTGTGGGCCATCGCCGAGGGCCGCTCCGCCGCGGCCGCCGTCGACACGTACCTCACCGGGCGGGACGTCCTGCCGGCTCCCATCCGCCCGACGGACCGGGCGATAGCCTAGCCCCCAACCCCCTTCCCCACCCCCTTTAGTGCCACATGCGCTTCCTACTTGGCTACTGACGCCACCTAGGAAGCGCATGTGGCGTTTCTGGGGGTGGCGCATTACGTTTCGGCGGTGGGGATGAAGCACGCCGTCACGGCGGTGAAGATCGTCGGCCGACCACTCGTCCTCGCCGACCTGGCCGTGACGGATGTCCGCTTCATCAGCTGCGCGCTGGCCCAGTTCGACGACCCGAGCTGCGGCACGATCGTCGTCCGGGATGTCGAACTGGCCCGCTGCGGGGCGAGGGGTTGCTCCATGCACGGGGTCAGGTTCGAGCACGTCACAGTCGACGGCCTGTCGGTGTCCGGAGTGGGCCAGCTCGAGGCGTGTCTGTTCGACCGTGTCACGCTGCGGGGACGGATCGGGCCGGTCATCACCACCCCGCCGAACCCTTCGCTGCCGGCCGAGGTCAAGCAGGCGTTTCTGCGCGAGGCCGAGGCGTACTACCGAACCGTCGACTGGGCCCTGGACATCACCGAGGCCGAGTTCAGCGACGCCGACTTCTACATGGTGCCCGGGCACCTCGTCCGGCGGGACAACGAAACCCAGGCACTGCTGCGTCGCGACGTGATCGCCGCCGTCCCGCCCGAGCAGCTCAGCCCGATCGCCCGGATCTGGGCCGACCGGTTCTCGGCCACGCCGTTCGACTCCCTGGTCGCGATCGCGCCGCGGCGATCCACCCGGTTCCGGGACTACCTCCGCGCCATCGACGAACTGCGCCGGGAGGGCTTCGCGGAATAAGCGCGCACGGCGCCATGAACGAATTGCTCCGTTCGGCCCGTTCCGGCTGGCCGGCCCCGGGGTATTCCCAGGTTCCTGGGGCCGACAAGAGGAGCACAGTCATGGTTGCCGTGATCGCCGCGGTACTTTTCGCCCTGGCGTTGCTGATCGATCTCGCCGGCATCTCGCTGGGGTCGATCCTCACGCCGACGAACCTGCTCACCGCTGGCCTGCTCTGTGTCGCGCTGCATCTGGCCGGCATCGGCACGAACCGGCCGAACTGGCGGCGCTCGTCCTGGCGGGCGCGGCGTCGTTGATACCCTGGTGGGGTGTCTGACCTGAGCACGACCGGTGCCGCTTTCGCCGAGTTCTGGCGGGAGCGGCACCTGTGCACCCTCACCACCGTCCGCCCCGACGGCACGCCGCACGTCGTCCCGGTCGGCGTGACCCTCGACATCGAGCAGGGCATCGCCCGCGTGATCACCGACGGCGACTCGGCGAAGGCCCGGCAGCTCCGCAAGGCCGGCAAGCTCAACGTGGCGGCGTGCCAGGTGGACGGCCGGCGATGGTCCACTGTGGAGGGTGTGGCCACGCTCAACGAGGACCCGCAAGCGATTGCCGACGCGGTGCGCCGCTACGCCGAGCGCTACCGGCAGCCGCGGGTCAACCCGAACCGGGTCGTCATCGAGATCGCCGTCACCAACGTGCTCGGCAACGTCCGCTAGCTGAAGTCCCGGGCGTTGGCCAGCACGGGCACCTTGGACCGCGCATCGTCCACTTCGGACGGATCGAGGTCCACGACCAACAGCTCGGGCCGATCGGCGGCCTGGGCGCGGATCTCGCCGAGCGGGGAGACGACGGCGCTGTAGCCGATGCCGGTGGGGACGCCGGGCTTGGTGGTGACGCCGATGCTGGCGGGGTCGGCCTGGCCGCAGGCGGCGAGCCAGCTGGTGGAATCGAGGGCACGGGCACGGACGAGGAGTTCCCACTGGTCACGCTTGCCGGGGCCGGAGCCCCACGACGCCGGCACGAGGATGACCGAAGCGCCGGAGCGGGCGAGTTTCTGAAACAGCTGGGGGAAGCGGAGATCGTAGCAGGTGGCGACGCCGATGCCGATGCCGTCGACGGCGGCGGTGACGCTGCGGGAGCCGGGGGCGACGGTGTCGGACTCGGCGAAGCCGAAGGCGTCGAACAGGTGGATCTTGTCGTAGTGCTCGTCGACGCCGAGGCCGGTGACGAGCAAGGTGTTGCGCACGCGGCCGTCGGACGACGGGGTGAACATGCCGGCGACGATCAGCACATCGTGCTGCTTGGCGATGTCCCGCACGGCGGACGGCCACGGACCGTCCAGGGGCTGGGCCAGGCCGCCGAGGGGGATGCCGAAGCGGGCCATGGCGGCCTCGGGGAACACCACGATGCGAGCGCCGCGGCGGGCGGCCTCGGCGGTCTGCTCGCCGATCGTCGCGAGGTTCACCGACGGGTCGGTGTCGGACACGAACTGGCTCAACGCGATGCGCACGCCCACCAGTGTATACCGCCCGTATACTCTGAGGATGGCTGTTTCCGGGCGGGACCGCGCCTACGACTACCTGCGCAACACCGTGCTGGCCGATCCGGCGGCGCAGGGCACCTTCCTCAACGAGCAGGACATCGCCGATCGTATCGGGGTCTCGCGCACGCCGATCCGCGAGGCCCTGCTGATGCTGTCGGCCGAGGAGCTGGTGCGCCTCGTGCCCAAGCGCGGCGCCTACATCCCGGAGCTGACGGCCGGCGAGCTGCGCGAGCTGATCGAGCTTCGCGGCGTGCTGGAACGGTTCGCCGCCGAACGAGTGCTGGCCGCCGGCACGGCCCCGATCGACGAGCTGCGCGAGGCCCTTGCCGACCAAACAGGCAAGGATGACCGTACGTTCATCGAAGCCGACACCCGATTCCACACGATCCTGGTGCGCGCGGCCGGCAACGAGACCCTGGCCCGCACCTACGAGACGCTGCGGGCCCGGCAGGTCGTCTCCGGCATGGTGGCATTGCAAGGTGCAACAGGGCGCCGCGAATCCGTGCTGAGCGAACACGAAGCGATCGTCGCCGCACTGGCCGCCGGCGACCCCGGACCGGCCCGTGAGGCGATCACCGTCCATCTCGACGCGACTCTGCGAGCACAGCTCGCGATCCGCTGACAGAACAGGACAACGGGCCGGGGAAGGCGTCCGCCGGGCACTGTCGCAAGTGCACCGTGGGTGCGCCCGGCGGGAGGGTCCGAGGTGGACTTCGACCGGTTCGGCCCAAGGGCCCGCATGCTGATCGGCGCAGCCACGGGACAACTCGCCGAATTGATCGTCACATTCGTCAACGATGATCGACACGAGGCCAGCGGGGAAACCGCTGGGTAGCAGGGTTGCGGCCATCGTCAGGTGGGTATTTTGGGCGTTCTGACCGGTGCACCGACGGGGTAACCCATCGGCGTAGCCTCGCCGTCGGCGCGTCGACGACGACCGACGCCTGTAAACTGTGATGAATACCTAGGTACGACGGCTTCATCCGTGCTGAGGGAGGTGGACGGTGCCGGCGCCCCAGACCGAGCCGACGTCACTCGCCGCGAAGATCGACAAGCTGTTCCAGGTGGTCCGCAAGCCCAGCCGCGAGCAGTACAGCCACGACGAGGTGGCCAAGGCCTGCCGCGAGGCCACCGGGGAGAGCTTCTCGACCACCTACCTGTGGCAACTGCGCACCGGCCGCCGGGACAACCCGACCAAGCGGCACCTGGAAGCGTTGGCCCAGTTCTTCGAGGTCTCCCCCGCGTACTTCTTCGACGACGAGCAGAGCGCCAAGATCGCCGAGGAGTTGGAGCTGCTCGGGGCCCTTAGGGACGCCGGAGTACGAAATGTTGCGCTGAGAGCAGTAACGCTTTCCCCCGCCGGGCTCGACACCATCAGTGACATGATCGACGCGATCGCCCGCAGGGAGGCGATCCGCGACGGGGACTCCCGCTGATCAGGAGTGATGGTGCGGCAGGACAAGCAGCTGTGGCGGCGCTGCCGGGAGCTGGCCGACTCGGTGCCGATGCCCGCCCCGTTCCGCCCGGACACGTTCGTCCGGGCCGTCGCCGCGCACCGCGGCCGGCGGATCGAGCTGATGCCGGTGCCGGCCACCGTTGGCGCACCGTGCGGGCTGCTGATGACCACCGACCGCGCGGACTACATCCTGTACCCGGTCAACACCACTGAGCTGCACCAACAGCACATCCTGATGCACGAGGTCGCGCACCTGCTGTGCGGGCACACCGGCACCGCCGAGATCGACGCCGCCGCGACCAGGGCGCTGATGCCCAACCTGTCGCCGGAGCTGGTCCGCCGCGTGCTCGGCCGCACCGTCTACACCGAGACCGAGGAGCACGAGGCCGAGCTGCTGGCCTCGCTGATCGCCCAGCGGGCGGCCCGGCTGCCGCGGCCGCCGTCGGCCGAGGCGCCGGACGAGGTCGTGCAGCTGGAGCGGCTGTTCGGCGTGCGGCGACGCGATGGTTGAGATCCTGGCCTACCTCGGCTGCCTGATCGCGATCATGGTGGTCTGCTACAAGGTGCGGCTGGCCAGCTCGGACCGGCGGGCGCGGGGCCTGCGGCACGTCGCCGGCTTCGCGGTCTGCATCGCCGGCGCGCTCGGCCTGGACGCCTGGATGACGTTGAAGATCGACGGCCCGATGCCGGCCATCGCCGGGCTGGTCAGCGACGAGCTGAAGCTGGCCGCGCTGGGCTTCCTGGTGCTGTTCGCCGACTCCGTGCGCCGCGAGACCGGGCACAGCCGGTGGTTCCGGCTGGTCACGGTGGCGACGATGGCCGCGGCGGCGGCGCTGTTCTTCGTCGCCGGCGCGAACGAGTCGGCGACCGACGTCGTGACGTTCACGCCCGACGGGGTCGGCTGGTTCGTGGCCTACAACGTGGTGCTGATCGGATACGAGCTGTGGGGCCTGCTGACCTTCGCCACGCTGATCGGCCGGTTCGCCCGGCTGGTCGAGCCGGGCCTGCTGCGCACCGGGCTGCGGCTGATCATCGTCGGCGCGCTGATCGGCGTGCCGTGGGCGGGCTGGCAGCTCGACGACATCTGGATCGCCGTGGTGCAACACCAGAACACCACGAGCGAGGACGAAGTGTCGGCGGTGCTGGCCGCGCTGTGCGTGCTCGTCTCGGCGGCCGGGGCGACGCTGACCGCGTGGGGGCCGTACCTGAGCGGGCCGGCTCGCTGGCTCGGCGCGCAGTGGCGGTACGTGCAGCTGCGGCCATTGTGGTCGGCAATGCACGCGGCGATGCCGGCGATCGCGTTGAGCACCGTGGCCCGGCAGCAGGGCGGCGTGGAGTTCGCCCTGTACCGGCACGTGATCGAGATCCGTGACGCGCAGTTGGCGCTGCGCGGGCACGTCCACCCGTCGGTCGCGGCGTGGGCGACCGAGGCCGCCGCCGGCACGCATCCGTCCCGGCGCGAGGCGACCATCGAGGCGGCCACGATCGCCGCCGCGGTGCTGGCCCACGACGCCGGGATCGGTTATCCGGCCGGCGATCTGGCCCCGCACCGGGTGGATCCCAGCCTGGCGGCGGAGACCCGGTGGCTGGCCCAGGTGTCGCGGGCGTTCGCCCGTTCCCGGGCCGTGGCCTCGGTGCGGACCCGGATGGCCGCGGAGCTCAGCGGAGCGACGGCCACGCGCTCGTGATGATCGCGCGACTGTCCACACCGGACGGCAGCGTGCCCAGCGCGACACCCCAGTCCTCGCCCAGCCGCGAGGCGCAGAAAGCGTCGGCCACGGCCGGGTGGCCGTGCCGCACCAGCAGCGATCCCTGGAGCACCAAGGCCATCGTCTCGACCAGGCGCCGGGCCCGGAACTCGATGTCGTTCAGGTCGGACAGGTCCTTGCGCAGCAACTCGACCGAGCGGTCCAGCCGGGCGTCCGCGCCGGCGGCCAGCTCCAGCTCGGCGAAGAACGCCTCGACCGAATCGGGCTGACGGCCCATGGCGCGCAACGCATCCAGCGCGGCAACGTTGCCGGAGCCCTCCCAGATCGAGGGCAGCGGCGCTTCCCGGTACAGCAGCGGCATGCCCGATTCCTCGACGTAACCGTTGCCGCCCAAGCACTCCAGCGCCTCGGCGGCGTGCATCGGGGCGCGCTTGCACACCCAGTACTTGGTCACCGCCAACGCCAGGCGACGGAACGCCGTCTCGTCCCGGTCGGTCGCGCCGGCCAGCCGAACCATGGTGACCAGCGCCGCCTCGGCCTCGACGGTGAGGTCGGCCAACACGTTGCTCATCAGCGGCTGGTCGACCAGCAGCTTGCCGAAGGCACTGCGGTGGCTGGCGTGGTGCACCGCCTGGGCGACGCCCGCGCGCATGCCGGCGGCGCTGCCGATCACGCAGTCCAGGCGGGTGTTGTTGACCATCTCGATGATGGTCGGCACACCGCGGCCTTCCTCGCCGACCAGCCAGCCGATGGCGTCGTCGTACTCGATCTCGGAGGAGGCGTTGGACTTGTTGCCCAGCTTGTCCTTCAGCCGCTGGAGGTGGATCCGGTTGCGGGTGCCGTCAGGCAGGATCCGCGGCAGCAGGAAGCAGGACAGGCCGCCCGGGGCCTGGGCCAGCGTCAGGAACAGGTCGGACATCGGGGCCGAGGTGAACCACTTGTGGCCACGAACAACGTAGTCACCGTTGCTTGTCGGGGTGGCCGTGGTCGTGTTGGCCCGGACGTCCGAGCCGCCCTGCTTCTCGGTCATCGACATGCCGGCGATCAGGCCGCTCTTGGTGCTCGGCTCGCGCAGGCCGTAGTCGTAGATCTTGGCCGCCAGCAACGGTTCGTACCGCTCGGCCAGCTCCTTGTTGTGCCGCAGCGCCGGAATCGCCGCGTAGGTCATGGCCAGCGGGCAGGTGTGGCCGGCCTCGACCTGGCTCCACACGAAGAACTTCGCCGCCCGTGCCACGTGCGCGCCGCCGCGCTCGTCCCGCCAGGCCGCGCCCTGCAGGCCGTGCTCGACGCCGACCGTCATCAGCTCGTGCCAGTACGGGTGGAAGTCGACCTCGTCGATACGGTTGCCGTAGCGGTCGTGCGTGCGCAGCACCGGCGGGTTCGCGTTGGCGCCCCGGCCCCACTCCTGCGCCCGCGCGCTGCCGGCCAGGCGGCCCAGCTCGTGCAGCTCCGGCTCCGCCCAGGCCGCGCCTTCGCGACGCAGGCCGTCGATCAGTGACGGGTGCGCCGCCACGTCGTGGCCCACCAACGGCGGGACCTGGTTGGTGACCTCATGAGTGGGCGACATCATCGGCTCCCAGGGCGCGAAGGGTGAAACGAACGAGATTGGGCACTGTGTCGGCGCTCGCGACGCCCGCCGACAGCGGGCCCACCAGCACTTCCGCCACCGCCCCGACCAGCGCGGCGGCCGTGATCCTGGCGTCCTGCGGCGGTAACACGCCCGCCTTGACCGCCTCGGTGACGTGGCGGGCGAAGGCCTGCTGGAACACCTGCCGGAACACCAGGCGCTCGGCCTCCACCGGCGCGTCCACCGGTTCCGCCAGCAGCGCGTAGGCCAGCCTCGGCGACTTCAGGGCGCGGCCGGCGAACGTCTCCACGATCGCCACCACCCGGTCGATCAGGTCCCCCGGGCCTTCGGCGGCGTCCTTGACCGCCTGCACCTCGCGCGTCACCAGCCCGCGGAACACCTCCACCACCAGCTCCGCCTTGCCCGGGAAGTACCGGTAGACGCTGCCCGTGGAGACACCGGCCCTGGCCGCCACGGCCGCGACCGAGCAGCCCGGGTAGCCCTGCTCCGACAGCAGCGCAACGGCGGCCGCCAGCAGCGCCTCCCGCTGCGCGTCCAGCCGAGCCTGCACCTGAGGTGTGCGTCGATAGGGCACCCAAGCAGTGAACCACGGTTCATAACTTGGTGCCAGTCAACCTCAGGGAGCCCGAAGATCGCTCGGCCCCGCCCCTGCTTCGCCCGGTTGCTGGATTTTCAAGGGCCGCGACCTACGCGCCCCACCACCGGACCGGATGCGGCCCTTGAAAATCCAGCAAGGGCGAGGCAGGGGTCACGAGGGGCCGAGCCCCGCGCGGAACGCGCGGCATAGGCACAGCAGGGGTCACGAGGGGCCGAGCTGCGACGCCGGAGGCGGCGCCATCAACACAGCGTCTGAGTCCAGGATTCCGGTGCGGTAGGCGATCGACACCGCTTCGGCGCGACCGTTGGCCTCAAGCTTGCGGATGATGTTCTTCGCGTGCGAGCGGACCGTTTCCACGGACACCACGAGCCGTTCCGCGATCGAGCGGCTGCTCATGCCTTCCGCGATGAGCGCGAGGATTTCCGTTTCGCGCTGGGAGAGGGCGTGGGAGCGTTTCTGGTCGGGCGAGGTTGTCTCGCCCTTCGACTGTATCGGCACACCGAGGTAAACGCCGGCGAGCACCTGGTGCAGATAGCTGGCCGAGGCGGTGGCCAGTGCCACCGCCCGCGCGCCCTGGCCGAAGGCGAAGCGGGCGTCCTCGTCGGCATGGCCGGACGGCGTCAGCAGCACCACCACCGGACAGGCGGTATAGCCGCTGCTCAGGGCCCGTACGAGAGTGAAGCCGGGGTCGGCCGCCTGGTCGACGACGGCCATGCCCGTCGTGTTGCGCCCCACGAACCGCACCGCCGCCGAGGCCGACGCCGCCGCGCTCACCGCCCCCACCTCGGGCAGTCGGGACAACACGCGCGCCAAACCGATTCGAGTGAGCGGGGAAAACCCCACGATCAGCACTGGGCGGCGAGGGTGGTACATGCGCCGGATACTCTCACGCGTTGCGCCAATTGCGATACCGGGCGTGACCCACCAGTCAGTACGATCACAGGCGGTAATCCCGCAATTCGCGTTCATCGCCGGATCGGATCACTGAGGACTTTGTTTTCTACTCTATGTGGTGGCGATGGCGGGAACTGACCGGCGGGCCGCGGCCGGCCCATCGCCGCGGGCCGGCTGCCCGTTCGCGCGCGGTGCCGGCCACGAACCCGACGCCGGCCATATGGTCGGCGAGGTGACGAGTGCAGTGGAGGCGGCCGGCCTGATGCTGGCCGAGCCGATGACATACACGGACAACGAGCGGTTGCACGAGGGATTGTCGTTGCTACGACGGGAATCCCCGGTGCACTGGGTGGAACCGCCGGACTACCGGCCATTCTGGGCGGTGACGCGGCACGCGGACATCATGGAGATCGAGCGCGACCACGACCGGTTCCACAACTCGCCGCGCACGGTGCTCGGCCCGCGGGCGTTGGACGAGCGGATCGAGCAGATGATGGCCGAGGGCCGGGCGGTGCGCTCGCTCGTGCACATCGACGGCCGGGAGCACCGGCTGCTGCGCGCGATCGGCGCGGACTGGTTCCGCCCCAGTGCCATGCGCCGCATGGAGTCACGGGTGCGCGAGCTGACCAAGCGCTCCGTCGATCAGATGGCCGCGCTGGGCGGCGAGTGCGATTTCGCCGCCCAGATCAGCATGGACTTCCCGCTGTACGTGATCCTGTCGCTGCTGGGGCTGCCCGAAAACGATTTCGGCCTCATGCGCGCGCTGACCCAGGAGCTGTTCGGCAACGCCGATCCGGAGAAGGCCCGCGACACGGATCCGACCGCGGTCGCCGCCGTGGTCGACGACCTGTTCGTCTACTTCGGCAAGCTGGCCGCCGACCGCCGGGCCACGCCGACCGAGGACATCGCCTCCACGATCGCCAACGCGCGGGTGGACGGCGAGCACCTCAGCGACCAGGACACCATCTCGTACTACATCATCGTCGCCACCGCGGGCCACGACACCACCAGCGGCGCACTGGCCGGCGGCATCCAGGCCATGGCCGAGCATCCCGAGCAGCTGCGCCGGCTCAAGGCCGATCCGAGCCTCATCCCGACCGCCGTTGACGAGATCATCCGCTGGACCACGCCGGTGACGTCGTTCATGCGCACCGCCACCGAGGACTGCGTCCTGGGCGGCGTCCGGATCCGGGCGGGCGATGCCCTGCTGCTGTCCTATCCCTCCGGCAACCGTGACGAGGAGGTCTTCGCCGACCCGTTCACCTTCGACGTCGGCCGTACGCCCAACAAGCACCTGGCTTTCGGCTTCGGCGTGCACTACTGCCTGGGCGCCGCCCTGGCCAAGATGGAGATCGCCGCCTTCCTCCAGGAGCTCCTCCCCCGGTTGGACACCCTCGCCCTGGCCGGCGAACCCGCCCTAGCCGCGACGAACTTCGTCGGTGGCCTCAAGCGGCTGCCCATCCGCTACTCCGTCACGAGCTGATTCCCGCCAACCCCCTGATCGCTCGGCCCCGCCCCTGCTTCGCCCGGTTGCTGGATTTTTCGAGGTCCGCCACCCACGCGCCCCACCACCTCGCCGATGCGGGCCTCGAAAAATCCAGCAAGGGCGAGGCAGGGGCTTAAAGGGGGCCGAGCGCGCGACGCCGGAGGCGGCGCCATTCAACACAGCGGCGCCAACAAGCACTGCCTTTTAGGGTGGTATCAGCCGTTCGCAGCAGTGACTCCTCTGGTCGTGAGTGACCATGACGGCGTAGAACGGCTGACCTTTCGGGGGTACACCATGTCCGACACCGCGCGTCTGTCCCTGCTCGACGGCTTCGCGTTGACGGTGCGCGGGCGGGAGTTGGTGGTGCCGAAGGCGCAGCAACGGCTGCTGGCGTTGGTGGCGCTGCGCCGGGACACGAACCGGAACACGGCGGTGGGTCTGCTGTGGCCGGAGGGCAGCGAAGGCCGGGCGCTGGCCAGTCTGCGCACGGCGTTGTGGCGGCTCCAGCAGCTGTCGGTGCCGACCGTACGGGTCAGCGGCGACGCGATCAGCCTGGATCCGGGGCTGCGTTTGGACGTGAACGAGCTCGTGCGGATGTCCCGGCAGGGCGGCGCGGATCTGCCGACGAGTCTGCTGCTGGGGCCGCACGAGCTGCTGCCCGGCTGGTACGACGAGTGGGTGCTGGTGGAGCGGGAACGCCTGCGCCAGCTGTACTTGCACACCGTCGAGGGCTTCGCCACCGCCTGCCTCCAGGCCGGCCGGCACGGCGACGCCCTGGAGGCGGCGTTGGCCGCGCTCCGCGCCGATCCGTTGCGGGAGAGCCCGTACCGGCTGGCCATCGAGGTGCACCTGGCCGAGGGCAACGTCGCCGAAGCCCTGTCGACGTACCAGCACTACCGGGCGCTGCTGGCCCGCGAGCTCGGCGTCGCCCCCTCCCCCATGATCCGCCGCCTCATCCACGAAACCCTGGCCACCGCCGCGGTGTGAGTCACTCGAAGGCCGACATGACGTGCTTGATCCGGGTGTAGTCCTCGAGGCTGTACAGGGACAGGTCCTTGCCGTGGCCGGAGTGCTTGAAGCCGCCGTGCGGCATCTCGGACACGATGGGGATGTGCGTGTTGAGCCACACGCAGCCGAAGTCGAGGCGCTTGGCCATCCGCAGGGCCCGGCCGTGATCACGGGTCCAGGCGCTGGAGGCGAGGCCGTACTTCACGCCGTTGGCCATGGCGACCGCGGCGTCCTCGTCGGCGAAGGACTGGACGGTGATCACCGGGCCGAAGACCTCGTTCTGGATGATCTCGTCGTCCTGACGGAGGCCGGAAACCACGGTGGGGGCGTAGAAGTAGCCCCGGTCGCCGACGACGGAACCGCCGGTGAGCACGGTGGCGTGGGCCGGCAGCCGGTCGACGAAGCCGGCGACCCGGGCCAGTTGAGAAGCGTTGTTCAACGGCCCGTACCAGACGTCCTCGGTCGGCGCGCCGGTGCGGAGTTTGCCGGCTTCGGCGGCGAGCAGGGCCGAGAACTCCTCGTACACCGACTCCTCGACGATGACGCGGGTGGCGGCGGTGCAGTCCTGGCCGCCGTTGAAGGTGCCGGCGGCGGCGATGCCGGCCGCGGCGGCCGCGAGGTCGGCGTCGGCGAACACCACGACGGGGGCCTTGCCGCCGAGCTCCAGGTGCGTCCGCTTCAGGTCGACCGCCGCGGCCGAGGCGACCTCCATGCCGGCCCTGATGGAACCGGTGATCGACACCATGTCCGGCCGGTCGTGCGACACCAGCGCCCGCCCGGTGTCCCGGTCGCCGCAGATCACGTTGAACACGCCGGCCGGCAGGATCTCCGCGCACACCTCGGCCAGCAGCGTGGTCGACGCCGGCGTGGTGTCGGACGGCTTGAGCACGATCGTGTTGCCGGCGGCCAGCGCCGGGGCGATCTTCCAGATGGCCATCATCAGCGGGTAGTTCCACGGCGTCACCTGCGCGCACACGCCGACCGGCTCACGCCGTACGTACGAGGTGTGCCCGGCCAGGTACTCCCCCGCCGACCGCCCCTCCAGCATCCGCGCCGCCCCGGCGAAGAAGCGCAACTGGTCCACGCAGGGCGGGATCTCCTCGGTGGTGGTGAGGGCCAGCGGCTTGCCGGTGTCGGCCGACTCCACCCGCACGAACTCCTCGGCTCGCGCCTCGATGGCGTCGGCAATGCGCAGCAGCGCCAGCTGACGCTGCGCGGGAGTCGTGTCGCGCCAGGTCTCGAAGGCCGCGCCGGCCGCGGCGACGGCGGCGTCCACGTCGGCCGGCCCGGACAGCGGCGACGTCGCGTACACCTCGCCGGTGGTGGGATCGACGACGTCGAGGGTGCGGCCATCGGCCGCACCGGTCCGTTCGCCGTTGACGAGGTTGGTGAAGACGGTTTTCTCGGCCACCGAACGGATCCTTCCAGGCGCGGATTTCGTCGTAAACCATGGTCCCCTGTGACGGTATCGATTGCAACCGCTCGATTAAGTTGCTGTTTCCGTAGCCGGAACCATTGACTTCCCAGCTCCGAACGCCTTCACTACACCGCACGGGTGTGGCCCCCGTCACCCGCCGACCCCCGCTGGAGGCGCCGAATGTCCGAGGAGCGTGCGTTACGAGCCAATGTGCTCGGCGCGGCCGACACCGCCATGATGGCCGTCGCGGGCAGCGCGCCGGCGTACTCGATCGGCGCCAGCACCGCGGCCCTGGTCGCGGTGGCCGGCCTCGGCAGCCCGGCGGCGCTCCTCTGGTGCGGCATCCCGATGCTCGGCATCGCCTGGGCCTTCAGCCACCTCGGCCGTACGGAGGTCAACGCGGGCGCCAGCTACGCGTGGGTCGGCCGTGCCCTGCATCCCGCGCTCGGCTACCTGTCCGGCTGGGCGCTGATCGTCTCGGCCACGTTGTTCATGGTCGCCGGCGCGATCCCGGCCGGCTCGCTGACGCTGTCCCTGTTCGACCCGGACCTGGCCGCCAACACCGCCCTGGTCACGGTGGTCGGCGCGGTGTGGTTCGCCGCCATGGCGCTGGTCGTCTATCTCGGCGCGCACGTCACCGCCCGGGCGCAGTGGATCATGTCCGGCATCGAGGTGGTGATCCTGGTCGTCTTCCTGACGGTCGGCTTCCTGCGGGTGCCGAGCATCGCCGTCGCGCACTTCGACTGGTCCTGGCTGGGCTTCTCGCA
>DATJJB010000835.1:0-3882 GCA_035492655.1 Kutzneria sp.
CGCCTGCTCGGCGCCGCCATGGTCCAGGTCCCGGCCGTCTGGGTTCTCGCCGGCATCGCCGCCGCCCTGTTCGGCCTGCTACCCCGCCTCACCTCGCTGGCCTGGGCCGCCCTCGTCGTCTTCCTGCTGCTCGGCCAGCTCGGCTCCCTGTTCCAGCTCGGCCAGTGGGCGCTGGACATCTCCCCGTTCACTCACCTGCCCAAGCTGCCCGGCGGCACCTTCACCGCCACCCCGCTGATCTGGCTGGTGGTCGTGACGGCCGCGTTGACCGTGGCCGGCCTGGCCGGTTTCAGGCGGCGTGACGTGGGATGAGCGCGGCCAGCTCGCGCCATTCGGCGAGGGGGAGGCGCTGAGGATCCGCGGTGAGCACCTGGAGGCAGACGTGGTTGGCGCCGGCGTCCAGGTGCTGCTGGACGCGCGTGGCGACGGCGTCCACATCGCCGACGACCGTGAGGGCGTCGACCAGGCGGTCGCTGCCGGCGAAGTCGGTGTCGGTGAAGCCGAGGCGGCGGAGGTTGTTGGTCTGGTGCCGGGCGATCATGTAGCTGGCGACGTGCGAGCGAGCGAGGTCGCGGTTGGCGCCGAGGACGACGGCCTGCTCGACGGCGAGGAATGGCTCGGGGCCGAGTAGGGAGCGGGCCTGCGCGGTGTGTTCGACGGGCACGAAGTAGGTGTGTGCGCCGTGGGCGTGCGACGCGGCGAGACGGAGCGCTTGTGGCCCCAGCGCGGCCAGGACGCGGTGTGATTGCGCGCCGAAAGGGGCCTCGTCCATGGCGTCCAGGTAGGACCGCAGGGTGTCGAGCGGTCGGGGATCGCTGAACTGTCGAGGCGAGCGGTGGCCGCCGAGACCGAGGAGGAATCGGTCGGGGAACGCCTCGGCGAGGGTGTGCTGGGCAGCGGCCATGGCCTGCGGGGACCGCAGGTCGGTACGGGCGATGCCGGTCGCGACGGTGAGCCGCCGGGTGGCGTGCAGCAGCAGGGAAGCCTGGGTGAGCGCCTCCCGGCCGACCGCTTCGCCGAACCAGACGGCACCGTAGCCGAGCTCGTCGAGCTCCGTCGCCGCGTCTCTGACCAGCGCGAAGGGCTGCCCGTCGAACGCGAATGTCCACACGCCGATGTCCATGTCTCTCCCTTAAGCTGAGGTGGCCTCCGGAACGATACGGAGGCTGCCTCCGTCTGTGCAAGGGAGTATTTCGATGCGTGCCGACGCCCGTCGGAACTACCAGCGGCTGCTGGCCTGCGCCCACGAGGCGTTCACCGAGCGCGGCGTGGATGCCTCGCTGGAGGACATCGCCCGGCGCGCCGGCCTCGGCATCGGCACGTTGTACCGGCACTTCCCGACCAGGGAGGCGCTGCTCGGGGCCCTGCTGGACGAGCGGCTGCGCGGCCTCGTGTCGTACGCCGAGGAGGTGCTGGACGGCCAGGAGCCGGGCGAGGCGATGGCGAACTGGATCCGGGCGGTCTGCGCGCATGCCCGGACCTATCGGGGCATCGTCATCGGCGCGGTGCTGGACGACGCGGGTGCGGACGCGCACGCGGCGGGGGATCGGCTGCTGGCCAAGGCTCAGCGCGCGGGCGTGGTCCGGCCGGACGTCACACCGGCCCACCTCGTGGCCCTGGTGCAGGGGCTCGTCCTGGCGACTGAAGACGATCCGGCGCTGCTGGACACGCTGCTGTCGATCGTCCTGAGTGGACTCAGCGGGTGACCAGGCCGGCGTCGTAGGCCAGCAGGCCGATCTGGGTGCGGTTGGCGCAGTCCAGCTTGACCAGCATCCGGGACACGTAGCCCTTCACGGTGGCCTCGGACAGGTGCAGCCGGGTGGCGATCTGCGCGTTGGACAGGCCTTCCCCGAGGCAGGTCAAGACATCGACCTCCCGCTCGGTCAGGTCGGCGACCAGCGATGACGCCTTCTCCCGTGCGGCCTGCTCGGTGGCGGAGGCGGCGACGAGGCGGCGGGTGGCGGCGGGCGACAGCACGGTGTGCCCGTCGGCGGCCACCCGCACGAGGCTGATCAGGTCCTCGGGCGGGGTGGATTTGAGCAGGAAGCCGGCGGCGCCGGCCCGCAGCGCGCGGATGACGTACTGGTCGGCGTCGAAGGTGGTCAGAGCGACGACGGTCGGCGGGGACGGCAGGCCGGCGATGCGCTCGATCGCGGTGAGGCCGTCGACGCCGGGCATCCGCAGGTCCATCAGCACGACCCGAGGCTGGTGCCGGACGACGGCCTCGACAGCGGCGGCGCCGTCGTGCGCCGCGGCCACGACGGTGATGTCCGGCGCCGAGCCGAGGATGGTGCGCAGGTGCGCGCACACCATCGGCTCGTCGTCCACGACCAGGACCGTGATCTCGTCAGTCATGACTCTCCGCCGTCGGTACGAACGCGGGCAGTATCGCATCGACCTCGAAGCCGCCGTCCGGCCGCGCGGCGGTGGTGAACCGGCCGCTGACCAGCTCGACCCGCTGCTTGAGCCCGAGCAGACCGGTGCCGGAGCCGCTGCCGCCGAGCTCACGGTCGACGGTCTCGCGTGGCGGGCCGTTGCGCACGGTGAGCCGTACGCGATCGGCCCCGTAACGTACGTGCACCCGGGTTTTCGCGCCCGGCGCGTGCTTGCGGATGTTGGTCAGCGCCTCCTGCACGACCCGATAGGCCGTGCGGCCGACCACCGGCGCGGTGAGCAGCGGATTACCGTCGACGATCAGCTCCACGGTCATGCCGACGCCTCGCGACTCCGTGACCAGCTCGGCCAGGTCGGGCAGATGGATGGCGTCGGTCGGTTCTTCCGAGGAGTCGCTGTGGGTTCTGAGCACGCCGACCAGGTCGCGCAGCTCGGCCAACGCCTGGCAGCCGGCCTCCCGCAGCTCCTCAGCGGCGGTCCTGGTCGCGTCGTCGGGTGCGGTGATCCGCAATGCCCCGGCCTGCAACACCATCAGGCTCACGCGATGCGTGACTACGTCGTGCATCTCGCCGGCCAGCCGCACACGCTCATCGGCGCGGGCCTGCTCGGCCAACAGTTCCTGCTCGCGCTCGGCCCGTTCGGCCCGTTCGGTCAGCGCCATGATCAGCGACCGCCGGTTGGCGATGTAGAGCCCGAACAGGCCGGGCGAGATGGTGAACAGCACGCCGCTGCCGATGCTGGCAACCGTCGGGTCCCAGGCCCGTACGGAGATCACCACCAGCACCGCTGAGCAGATCCACATCGGCCACGACCGAGGGATCCGCTTGAACGCGATGCCGATCGCGAACGGCGTGGCCAGTGGCACGAACTCGGTGTCCGGGTGCACATCGCCCAGGAACAGCTGGGGATCGGTGTAGGCCGAGATCGTCATCAGGATCGCGCTGACCGCGCACAGCGCCAGCATGGTCAGCGGCGCCTTGCGGTGCCAGAGCAGGGCGATCGCCCCGGGCAGCTGGATGACCGTCTGGGTCCACTCGTAGAACGTGACCGGTGGTCCGTAGCCGATCCAGATCGCCAGCATGACCGCGAGCACGGTGGCGAACGGCGACAGCAGGAAGAAGGCGTCGCGCCAACGCGGTCCGGTCACCACTCGACCATACCCAGTCGGACAATCCGCCTTCGGTAGCCCGGGCACCTACTAAAGTCGCATGCCCCGAGCACTTTCCGGGCTGTCCGGCGCGACGACCGTCCAGGTTGGATGGAGGTCATGAATCGGGGGGTTTGGATCATCGCGGGTTTGCTTGGCGTCGCGTTGGTGGCGACCAGTTGGCGTTACGGCTATTTCGGCGACGAGCTGTACTTCGTCGCCGCCGGGCACCATCTCGACTGGGGCTACGCCGACCAGCCGCCGCTGGTGCCGTTCCTGGCGCTGATCGCCGACACGGTCGCGCCGGGTTCGTTGTGGGTGCTGCGGATTCCGGCAATGCT
>DATJJB010000836.1:0-2208 GCA_035492655.1 Kutzneria sp.
CTCGGAAACCCCGGAGTCGACCCGGATCCGGTCGGTCGGCTCGTCCAGGGTCAGCAGCGTGCCGCCGGTCGGCAGGAAGCCGTGGGCCGGGTCCTCGGCGTAGATGCGGGCCTCGACGGCGTGGCCGGTGAGCCGGATGTCGTCCTGCGTCAGGGAAAGCTTCTCCCCCGCGGCCACCCGCAGCTGCTGCTCGACCAGGTCGACTCCGGTGACGAGCTCGGTCACCGGGTGCTCGACCTGGAGCCGGGTGTTCATCTCCATGAAGAAGAACTCGTCGGGCCGGTCGGCGGAGACGATGAACTCCACGGTCCCGGCGACGGTGTAGCCGACCGAGGCGGCCGCGTCGGCGGCCGACTTCCCCATGCGGGCGCGGGTTTCCTCGTCCAGCAGCGGCGAAGGGGCCTCTTCGATGATCTTCTGGTGCCGGCGCTGGAGGCTGCACTCCCGCTCGCCGAGGTGCAGCACCGTGCCGTGGGCGTCGGCCAGCACCTGGATCTCGATGTGCCTGGGGTTCAACACGAAACGCTCGGCCAGCAGGGTGTCGTCGCCGAAGGAGTTGCGTGCCTCGCGCTTGGCCGACTCGATCGCCGCCGGCAGCTCGTCCACGGAGTGCACCAGCCGCATGCCCTTGCCGCCACCGCCGGCGGACGGCTTGAGCAGCACCGGAAAACCGATCTCGGCCACCGCGTGCTCGATGTCGTCGCCGAACGCGCCCGGCACCACCGGCACACCGGCCGCGGTCACGGTCTGCTTGGCCCGGATCTTGTCGCCCATGGCGTCGATCGCCGCCGGCGGCGGGCCGACGAACACCAGCCCCGACTCGGCGCAGGCCCGCGCGAAGGCCGCATTCTCGGCCAGGAAGCCATATCCCGGGTGCACGGCCTGCGCACCGGTCTTGAGGGCGGCGTCGATGATGCGCTCGATCGACAGATAGCTCTCCCGCGCGGCGGCCGGCCCGATGCGCACGGCCACGTCGGCCTCGTGCACGTGCCGCGCCCCGGCGTCGGCGTCGCTGTGCACGGCTACGCTGCGAATCCCCATACGCCGCAACGTCTGTATGACGCGGACGGCGATCTCGCCGCGGTTGGCGATCAACACGGTGTCGAACATGATCACATCCTGAAGACGCCGTAGGAGACGGGAGGCAGCGGCTCGTTGGCCGCGGCGGACAGCGCCAGGCCCAGCACGGTCCTGGTGTCCTTGGGGTCGATCACGCCGTCGTCCCACAGCCGGGCGGTCGAGTAGTACGGGTTGCCCTGGCTCTCGTACTGGTCCCGGATCGGCTGCTTGAACGCCTCTTCGTCCTGCATGGACCACTCGTCGCCCAGCTGGTCGCGGCGGACCGTGGCCAGCACCGACGCGGCCTGCTCGCCGCCCATCACCGAGATCCGGGCATTGGGCCACATCCACAGGAAGCGCGGCGAGTAGGCCCGGCCGCACATCGAGTAGTTGCCGGCGCCGAAGGAGCCGCCGATGACGACGGTGAACTTGGGCACCCGGGCGCAGGCCACCGCGGTGACCATCTTGGCGCCGTGCTTGGCGATGCCGCCGGCCTCGTACTCGCGGCCGACCATGAAGCCGGAGATGTTCTGCAGGAACACCAGCGGGATGCCGCGCTGGTCGCACAGCTCGATGAAGTGCGCGCCCTTGACCGCCGACTCGCCGAACAGGATGCCGTTGTTGGCGATGATGCCGACCGGGTGGCCGTGGATCCGGGCGAAGCCGGTGACCAGCGTGGTGCCGTACTCCGACTTGAACTCCGCGAACCGGCTGCCGTCGACGACGCGGGCGATGACCTCGCGCACGTCGTACGGGGTGCGGGTGTCGATCGGGACCACGCCGTAGAGCTGCTCGGGGTCGACGGCCGGGGCCTCGGTCGGCGTGACCTCCCAGGGCTGCCGCGCCTTGGGCCCGAAGGTGGCCACGATCTGACGCATGATGCGCAGCGCGTGCGCGTCGTCCTCGGCCAGATGGTCGGTGACGCCGGAGGTGCGGGAGTGCAGCTCGCCGCCGCCCAACTCCTCGGCCGTGACGATCTCGCCGGTGGCCGCCTTCACCAGCGGCGGCCCGCCGAGGAAGATCGTGCCCTGGCCGCGCACGATGATCGCCTCGTCGCTCATCGCCGGCACGTACGCGCCGCCTGCGGTGCACGAGCCGAGCACGGCGGCGATCTGCGGGATGCCTTTCGCGGACATCGTGGCCTGGTTG
>DATJJB010000837.1:0-21684 GCA_035492655.1 Kutzneria sp.
TGGGCGGGCTCGACGGAGCCGGGCCGGCCGCACTACTACCGGCTCCAGGGCCCGCGGCTGCTGGCCGAGTACGACAACACGCAGCGCGACGCCAACCACGTGCACACGGTCTGGCGAGACCCGGTGAACGACTTCGGCGACGACGTGCTGGCCCACCACATCGCCAGGCACCACCGCTGAGTGATGCAGGGAAGGACGCCTTACCTGCATCCAACGCAGGTAAGGCGTCCTTCCCTGCATCACGAGGCCGTGCGGGTGGCGCATGGAGGGACGCCACCCGCACGGGTCTTCGCACGGCTCAGGCCGTGCCGGCGCAGGTCAGCGCTCGCGTTCCGCCGTGAGCCAGGCGGCGAGCCGGGTCTGCGCCAAGCGGACGTCGGGGCCGGGCAGCAGGGCGGTCTGCCCGGGGACGCCGCCGAAGAACTGGGCGGTCGGGTCGGTGATCACCTGACGCGGGTCCTGCCGCGAGTCGAGCACGGTGCGGATCCACTCGTCCAGGCCGAACGCCTCCGGCCCGGCGATCTCGAAGATGCCGTTGAACGGCTCCCCGGCGGCGGTGCGGGCGACCGCGGTGGACACGTCGGCCGCGGCCATCGGCTGCGCCTTGGCCGCCGGCAGCCGGACGGCGCCGTCGACGGTGCAGGTGTCGGCGATGCCGCCGGCGAACTCGAAGAACTGGGTGGCCCGGATGATCGAGTGCGGCCGGCCGGCGGCCCGGATCAGGCCCTCCTGCGCGACCTTGGCCCGGTAGTAGCCGATGTCGGGCATCCGGTCGATGCCGATGATCGACAGCGCCACGTAGTGCCCGACGCCGGCCTCCTCGGCGGCGGCCAGCAGATTGGTGGTGGACGTGGTGAAGAAGTCCAGCACGTCGTCGTCGGCGAACGACGGCGAGTTGGACACGTCGACCAGCACGTCCGCGCCCTGCAGGACCTCCTTGAGGCCCTCGCCGGTGAGGGTGTTCACGCCGGTGCTCGGCGCGGCCGGCACCACCTCGTGGCCCTCCGCGCGCAGCTTCGCCACGGCGTTCGAGCCGATCAGCCCGGTGCCCCCGATGACCACGATCTTCATCTGTGTTCCCTTCCGTGTTGGCTCACCAGCTAGGACCGGACAGCGGCTCGGTTTGTGACACCGTCTCCCGACTGTGATCGGCGACTCAGCTGTCACAGATCCGGGAGCTGTCCGGTCCTAGCTGGTGCACGACGTCGCCGACCAGGAGGCCGCCTTGAGCACCCAGCATGATCACCACCTGCCCAACCCGTACGCCGACGGCCCGCCGCCGCGGATCGACCTGCTCTCGACGGTGACCGGTGTGCCGCAGATCGACGCCAACGCCGAGGCCATGACCATCCACGTCACGCTGCCGCCGGGCAGCCCGGGCGCGCCGCCGCACCGGCACTCCGGCCCGGCCTACGGCTACGTGCTCAAGGGCGAGATCGTCTTCGAGCTGGAGGGCGAGCCGCAGCGCGTGGTCAAGGCGGGCGAGACGTTCTGGGAGCCGGGCGGCGACGTCATCCACTACCAGGACGGCAACAACCTGGCCGACGCGGAGTCGCAGTTCGTGGTGACGATGTTCTGCGTGCCGGGACAGCCCATGCTGATCCCGGTGAGCGCCGAGGAACTGGCGGAGCGCAAGGACCGACGGGCACCACGGCCATGACCAAGACATCGCTGACCGCGGTGGCCCAGGGCCAGCTCGACACCGCCCGCAACTGCCCGCAGAACCGCAGCGCCCGGACCGTGCACGGCGGTCACGAGCATTCCTTGCGTCAGACGGTGATCGCGCTGCTGGCCGACGAACACCTGCACGAGCACGAGCACGGCGGCGACACGACCGTGTTCGTGTTGCAGGGCCGGGTCCGGCTGGTCGCGGGGCGGGACAGCTGGGAGGCGGTGCCGGGCGACCTGCTCGCGCTACCCGACCGCAAGCACCGGGTCGAAGCCGTGACCGACGCGGTTTTCCTTTTCACCAACGCGGTTTGACGTTGGCGTTCAGTCCAACGGATGATGCCCGACTGATCCGTCGGGACGGGGAAGGCGGCCGGGCTGGCGTACGCTGCGAGCGGCAGCACGCCGCCCGGCTCTGCCGCGCTCCCCGGCGAAAGGGATCAGCCAGCATGGAGACCACGACCCTGGACGACGCGGCCGAGGTCTTCGCCCAGGTGCGGCCGCGGCTGTTCGGCATCGCCTACCGAATGCTGGGCACCGCCGTCGACGCCGAGGATCTGGTGCAGGACGTCTGGATCCGCTGGCAGACCTGCGACCGCTCGGTGGTGGAGAACCCGGCTGCCTACCTGGCCACCACGACCACCCGGCTGGCCATCAACGCCACCCAGTCGGCCTACGCGCGGCGGGAGAGCTACGTCGGGCCGTGGCTGCCGGAGCCGGTGGACACCTCGGCCGACCCGCAGCTGGGGGCCGAGCGTGCGGCCGCGTTGGAGCTGGGTGTGTTGCTGCTGCTGGAAAAGCTCACGCCGAACGAGCGGGCCGCCTACGTGCTGCGGGAGGCGTTCGACTATCCGTACGAGCAGATCGCCGAGATCGTGCAGACGACCGAGGTGACCGCGCGGCAGTATGTGAGCCGGGCTCGCAAGCATCTCGCGGCCGAGCGCAAGACCCCGGTCGACCCGTCCGAACAGCAGCGGCTGCTGACCGCGTTCGTGCGGGCGGCGCAGGCCGGTGACCTGAGCGCGCTGGAGGAGCTGTTCGCCGAGGACGTGGTCAGCTACTCCGACGGCGGCGGTGTGGCCCGCGCGACCAGGTACGTGGTCACCGGGGCCGAGGCGGTGGCCAAGCTGGTCCGCGCCTGGGGTTCCAGCGACTTCTGGGACGGCCTGGAGATGGAGCTCGCCGTCCTCAACGGCGCGCCGGGCATGGTGCTCAAGAAGGCCGGCGAGACGGTCGGCGTGGTCGCGGTCGACGGCTCGAGCCGGATCGACCGGGTGATGTGGGTGATCAACCCGGCCAAGCTGACCGCGGTCTGACGACGTCCACAGTGGACGGCGGCCGCATGGCCGCCGTCCGGCTCACACGCGGACGGGCGACAGGCCCAGTCGCTCGACCACCTCGGTGGTGGCCTTGGACATGTTGAACGTGTAGAAGTGCACGCCCGGCACGCCCTCGTCGATCAGCCGCTGGGACAGCTCGGTGACGATGTCGATGCCCTCGGCCCGGAACGCCTTCGGGTCGTCGACCAGCGGATCCAGCCGCCGCGCCAACGCCGGCGGCACCGGCGCCCCGGACAGCTCGACCGTCTTGAGCAGCGTGCGAACCGTGGTCAGCGGCAGGATTCCCGGCAGCAGCGGGGCTTCGCAGCCCTGGGCGGCCATCCGGTCGCGCAGCCGCAGGAAGTCCTCGGCCTCGAAGAACAGCTGCGCGATGGCGAAGTCCGCGCCGGCCCGGAACTTCCGCACCAGGTACTCGGTGTCGGTGTCCAGGTCGGCCGACCGCGGATGCCCGTACGGGAAGGCGGACACGCCGACGCAGAAGTCGCCGAGCTCGCGCACCAGCGAGACCAGCTCCTCGGCGTAGGTCAACCCCTGCGGGTGCTTGACCCATTCCCCGTTCGGGTCGCCGGGCGGGTCGCCCCGCACCGCCAGCACGTTGCGCACGCCGACCGCCGCGTACCAGCCGATCACGTTGCGCAGCTCGGCAACCGAGTGGTCCACGGCCGTCAGATGGGCCATCGGCAGCAGCGACGTCTCCTGCACCACACGGCCCGTGGTGCGGATCGTGCGGTCCCGACTCGACCCGCCGGCCCCGTAGGTCACCGACATGAACGCCGGCTCCAGGCCCTCCAGCTGCCGGATCGCCAGCCACAGCTTGTGCTCGTCGGCCGCGTCGCGTGGCGGGAAGAACTCGACCGAGAACACCGGTCTCGGCCCCCGCAAACGGTCCAGCACGTGTGCGTCCACCGCGTGTCTGCTCCATCCTCGTCACGGCCTTGACCACCCCGACCTTACCGGGCCGTACTCGAGAAACGCTGGGAGTCCACGTCGTGGGTGGCGTCACGCCCTGGGGATCACCAGGCGCCGACGATGATCGCCTCACGGTTGTCCGCATGACGGGACTCCGGCTTCGGCAGCACGGGCAGGTCGAGCTTGCTGACGAGATTGGCCACCACGGTGGCCAGGTCGGCGACGCCGGGGCCGCACTGCACGTGGGTGGCGCCGGCCTGCACGGCGGTGACGGTGTTCGCGACCGCGCAACCGGTGGTGTCGTGGCAGCGGACGCCGAGGCGATATCCCGTGCGGTACAGGACTTCCGCCACGATCTCGCCCAGCCAGCCGGGCAGCTGGCCGCCGCTGGTGTCGCACAGCACGGCCACGTCGGCACCGGCCTCGACACCGGCGCCCAGCACGCGCAACGCGGTCTTGGGATCCTGGCCGTACCCGTCGAAGAAGTGTTCCGCGGCAAGGAAAACCCGTCGCCCCTCGGCGGTCAGGACACGCACGGTGTCGGCGATGGCGTTGACGTCCTTGTCACGGCTGTCGGCGGCGAGCGTGATCACCGGGGCGCCGGAGTCGAGGACGGTCCGCGGGTCGTCGTCGAGGGTGGCGTAGGTGATCAGGGCGGCGTGGCGCAGCTCCAGCTCGCCGCTGCCGGCGCGGCGGAAGAACTCGGTGGCCTCAGGTGCTCTGCCGCCCTCGATGAAGCCGACACCGAGGTCGTCCAGCCGCTTGGCCACGACCAGGCGGTCCTTGGCCGAGTACGCGCCACGCAAAGTCGTGTCGCACAGGTGGAATTCGTCGCCCTGCGGCGTGTTTCGCGGGGTCTGCCCGCCACACGCGGTGGTGTTGGTCATGACGCGTCAGCTCCCCGATTGTCTAGGACGTACGTATATATGTATAGCGCGCTGGGTAACACGGCGAACCCCCTATTCGCGTCGGCCATCCCCCTAGCCGCTAGGGTTAACACCGTTAACCAGGAGGAGGCTTCGATGCGGGTAGTGGTGGCCGGCTCGTCCGGCGTGATCGGCACGGCGCTGACGCCGGTCCTGCGGGACGCCGGGCACGAAGTGCTCCGACTGGTCCGCCGGCCGGCCGCGGCCGCCGACGAGCGGTCGTGGGATCCCGACGCCGGCGTCATCGCCGACGGGGCGCTGGACGGCGCCGATGCCGTGATCAACCTCTGCGCCGTCGACACCACGGCCAAGCGATGGACCCCGGCGTTCAAGCAGGAGCTGCTGGACAGCCGGGTGGCGCCGACCCGCGTGCTGGCCGAGGCCGTTGCTTCGAGCGGCGTTCCCGCGCTGCTCAACAGTTCCTCCGTCGCCTACTACGGCGACACCGGCGACCGCGTGATCACCGAGTCCGAGCCGGCCGGCACTGGTTTCCTGGCCGAGATGGACCGCGACCGCGAGGCGGCTGTTGTCGCCGCCGGCGACGCTCGGGTGGTGTCGTTGCGTACGGGGATCGTGTTGTCGCCTCGCGGCGGCCTGCTCGGGCAGCTGCGGCCGATGGTCGCGTGGGGCTTCGGCGGGCGGATGGGCTCCGGGCAGCAGTACCTGTCGTGGATCTCCCTGCACGACGAGGTCGCCGCCATCCAGTTCGCCTTGGAGCACAACGAGATTCGCGGTCCGCTCAACCTGTCCGGGCCCACGCCCGTCACCAATGCCGAGATGGTCCGTGCCGTCGGGCGGCTGCTGCACCGGCCGACGCCATGGGTGTATCCCGCCTGGCTGCTACGGGCTTTCGCCGGCGAGCTGGCCGACGCCGGGGCGCTGACCGGTCAGCGGGCCGTGCCCGATGCCCTGCTGCGGCACGGCTTCTCGTTCCGCCACGCCACGGTCGGCGACGCCCTCGCTAGTGCATTCGGGTAATCCGGGTCCGCTCGCGCCGTCGGCGTGCCAGGCTCTGCCGGTGGACATCGACGCCCTCATCACCCAGATCGGCCCGTTGGCGACCGCCGCCGTCGCCAAGTGGGGCGAGTCCGCGCTGACCAAGGCCTCCGACACCGCCGCGACCGAGTCCGTCAAGCTCGGCCAACGGCTGCTGGCCCGTATCTTCAGCCGGGCCAAGGCCAAGGAGCCGATCAAGGCGGCCGTCACCGACCTGGCCGCCGCCGTCGACGACCCCGACTTCCAGGCCGCGCTGCGGGCCCAGCTCAAGAAGCTGCTGCGGGACGACGCCGAGCTGGCCGCCGAGCTGGCCGAGATGCTCGCCGCCGCCGGCCCCACCGCGTCCGAGCGGGGCATCTCCATCGGCGGCGACAACACCGGCATCGCGTCGTCCGGCGACGGGGCGATCAACATCCAGCGAAATGGCTGACAACTCCGGCATCGTCTCCACCGGCGCCAACGCGATCAACATCCAGTACCTGGCGCCGTCGGCGTTGGTGCGGACCCAGTACCACCGGCAGGTCGAGCGCATCGCCCCGCCGGACCTCGCCGACCGCGCGGCCGAACTCGACGAACTCGCCGCCTTCTGCACCTCCTCCGCCACCTACGCCTGGTGGCGGGCCAGGGCGTGGTCCGGCAAGTCCGCCCTCATGTCGTGGTTCGTGCTCCATCCCCCGGCCGGCGTGCGCATCGTCTCGTTCTTCATCACCGCCCGGCTGGCCGCGCAGAACGACCGCAACGCCTTCGTGGAGAACGTGCTCGAACAGCTGTTGGCCCTGCTCGGCGAGTCCATGCCCGCCTTCCTCACCGAGTCCACCCGCGAGGCCCACCTTCTCGACCTGGTGGACCGCGCCGCCAGAACGTGCCATGAGCGCGGCGAGCACTTCGTGTTGCTGGTCGACGGTCTCGACGAGGACCGTGGCGTCGACGAGCACAGCATCGCCGCCCTCCTCCCCCTCTCCCCTCCGCCCGGCATGCACGTCCTCGTCGCCGGCCGCCCCAACCCTCCCGTGCCGGCCGATGTCCCTTCGCACCATCCCCTTCGCGATCCCTCGATCATTCGCGAGTTGACCCCTTCGCCCCGGGCCCAGGCGTTGCGCGTGGAGATGGAGAAGGACCTCAAACGCCTGCTCCAGAACCCCGACTCCCGCGACCTCCTCGGCCTCGTCACCGCCGCCGGCGGCGGCCTCTCCGCCGCCGACCTCGTCTCCCTCACCGGCCAGCTCCTCTGGGAGATCAACGACCAGCTGCAGACCGTCGCCGGCCGCAGCTTCGCCATCCGCGACCCGTACTACTCCACCGAGGCCCCCGCCGCTTACCTGCTGGCCCACGAGGAACTCCAGGTCACCGCCCTGGAGATGCTCGGCCCCGCCCGCCTCACCGCTTACCGGGACCGCCTCCACAGCTGGGCGCACGGCTACCGTGACCGCCAATGGCCCGCCGACACCCCGGAATACCTGCTGCGCGGCTACTTCCGGCTGTTGATCGCCACCGACAACATCCCCGAGCTGTTGACGTGCGCCACCGACGTCCACCGCCAGGACCGGCTGCTGAACCTCACCGGTGGCGACACCGCCGCCCTGGCCGAACTCGGCACGGCGATGGAAGCCTTGGCCGCCAAGGAAAACCCGGATCTGGTGGCGTTGACCCGACTGGCCATCCACCGGCGGCACCTCGCCCACCGCCACGCCGAGGTCCCGGTGGAGCTGGCCGAGGCCTGGGCGGCGCTCGGCAACTTCGACCGCGCGCAGGCCGTCGCCGACTCGATGACCAAACTGGGCGATCGGGTGACGGCGCTCGTGCTGGTCGCGGAGGGCTTGCACCGGCGGTACCGGCGCGACCGGGCGAAGGAGCTCCTCGACCATGCCGAGCGGGTCGCCCGGACCGCGACCGACTACGAGGAGCAGGCCGAGGCGTTGACGGCGGTGGCCGCGGCGCTGGTCCGGACCGGCGACCCGGATCGGGCCGAGGCCTTGGTGTCCGAGGTTCCCTGGCTCACCGAGCGGATGGAGGCCAAGGCGACCGTGGCCGTCGAGTTGGCTGCCGCCGGCGCCGTCGATCGGGCCGAAGCGCTGCTCGATGACGTGCATCTCGCCAAGCACGCCGTCGATGTGTTGATCGCGCTGGCCCCGGCGCGCGGGGCCGGCGTGGTGGCCAGGATCCGCGAGCTCATGGACGACCAGGAGAACTGGATCGGCCAACACCGGCTCGCGGCGTTGCCGCGGCTGGTCGCCGCGGTCAGCGAAGACCAGGTCGACGGGTTGCTGGAGTGGGCTCGTGAGCTGGCTGAACACGACGACGACCCGCGGACTCGGCGCATCCTGGCCGAGGCATTGGCAGCGGCCGGCCGGCTGAGCGAGGCCGAGGCCGTCGCCCGGGCGATCGGCTTTCCGCTGGCCAGGGCGTCCGCCCTGGTCGCGGTGGCGCGGGCGAACAGTGCGCGGGCCGCGGAGTTGCTCGATATGGCCGAAAGGGCGATCCGGTCCGAGTCGGCGGGCATCCCCGCGGACGACGAGCTGGCCGCGCTGGCCGAGGGATTCGCGCGCATCGGCGATGCCGACCGGGCCATGTCCGTCGCGGTCGCCGTGCTGGAACCGGAGAAGTGCACCAGGGCGCTGGCGAGGGTGGCGACGAAGCTGGCCGAGCGCCGTGAACCCGAGCGAGCGGCCACCGTGCTCGCGCGGGCCGAACAGACCGCCCATGTCACCCGGACCGACGCGGACAACTACCTCAACACCCTGGCCCAACTCACGGAAGCACTGGCCATAGCCGGTGAGCACGGCAGCGAGGCGATCGACCGGGTGGCGGCCATTTTCGAGGCGGCCGGGCCGGTGGACGCGGCGTGGCGGTTGGGCATCGCGATGGTGCTGAGCGGGCACTTCGATCGCGGGCTCTCGCTCGCCGATCCGCCACCCGTCGACCGGTTCTCGGCCGGTGCGCTGGCGGCGGTCGCGGCCCGGGTGGCTGAGGCCGGTCGGGTCGATCTGGCGATCGAGGTGCTCGACCGGGCCACCAGGGCCGCCGAGCACCCCGCCACGTCGTTCACCGGCTTGAACGACCTGGTCCGTACGTTGGTCGCGGTCGGCGCCCTCGCCTCGGCCGAACGGGTCGCCCTCGCCGCGCCGGCCGGCGACATCCGGGCGGAGCTGCTGGCGACCCTGGCCGTCGCGGCGGCCGACTCCGGGGCCGGCGATCAAGCGGTCCAGATCGTGGAGCGCATCACCGAGTCGGCGGACAACGTCACCATGCGCGTGGCATTGGCCGGGGTCCTCGCCCGGGCCGGCCAGCTCGATCGAGCCAGGTCTCTCCTGCCGAAGCAGCTCACGGCCGTCACCCGCTGGGACGCGCTCCGGGCCGTGGCGAAAGCGTTCGCGCACGCCGGCGACGTCGACCTGGCCTGGAAGGCGGTCGAGTCGATCGCCGATGTGGACTACCGGCCGATGGCGGCGGCGCAGGTGGCCGGGGCGGTGGCCGACGCCGGCCGGTTCGACGAGGCGTTGGAGATCGGCCTGGCCATCACCGATGTCGCCGAACAGCCCCGCGCGCTGACCGCCGTCGCCACGGCGGTCGCGGCCGCCGGCGATCACCGTCGGGCCGAGCAGATCGCCCGCCTGATCGGGGATCCGGCGTCGCGCGGGGAGGCGCTGTTGCGGGTCCGGTCGACGGACCATCGGCTTGTCGCCGAGGCATTGACGCTGACCCACTGGTTCCTGGCCGCACCCGCGGTGGTGGCGTCGGCGCCAGGGTCGCTGGCGGCGATCTTCGACGAGCTGGACCGGGCCTACGGACGGTCACTGCGGCGCTGACCGTCCACGCGCGATCATCCGTCCAGCCATTGCACGGGCAGCGCCAGGGTGTCGGCCGGTGTGTCACCCGGGTGCGACGGAGCCTCCCGTGGGACGAGCATTTTCGGTGTCAGAACCGAGTCCCGCGAAGGAGATCCGCGATGTCCGTCACTCGTTTCCAGGTGTTCTCCGCGCTCACCCCGGCCGAGGTCATGGCCGTGCTCACCGACTTCAGCCCGGCCCGCGCGCAGCGCTGGCCGTCCATCGACGCCGACCACTTCCAGGTGCACGAACGGGGGGAGAACTGGGCGGAGGTGACCGAGGGCACGGCGGCCGCGTGGGAACGGGCCCGCTACGAATGGGGCGCCGACCGGGTCACGGTCAGCACCCGCGAGTCGAAGCTTTTCGGTGTCGGCGGCGGCTGGCTGTTTCGGCTCACGCCGGACGGCGGCGGCACCAGGGTGGACGTGGAACTGACCAGGGAACCACACAATGTCAAGCAGCGGCTGCTGGCCGCCGCGTTACCGATCATCGGCGCGGGCCCGCTGCGCAAGTCGTTCGAGGCGGCGCTCAAAGCGAACTAGCCAACTCCCGCCGCGAGGTGATGCCGAGTTTGGTGAACACCTTCCGCAAATGCCATTCCACCGTGCGTGGGCTGAGGAACAACGCGGCGGCGATCTCGGGATTGGTCTTGCCGGCGACGGCGAGGCGGACGATCTGCGCCTCCTGCGGGGTGAGCTCCTCCTCGGCGACCGAGCCGGAGCGTTTGCGGACCGTCTCGCCGGTGGCGGTGAGCTCCCGGGCCGCGCGGGCGGCGAAGGCCGTGGCCCCGGCGGCCTGCAACGCCTCGTGGGCCGGGCGCAGGAACTCGCGGGCATCGGCGCGGCGGTTCTCCCGGCGCAGCCACTCCCCGTACAGCAATCGGGCCCGTGCCTTGGGAAGTTCCAGCGGCAGCAAGTCGATTGCCGCGCGGAAGGTCTCGTCGGCCGGGGTGACGAGGGCATCGGCCAGCGCCTGCGTGCCGCGCGCCCAGTCGGTGGAACCGGCGCTCTCGGCCAATCGATCACGGGCCTCGGTCGCGGCCGCCATGTCGCCGGCGTGGGCGGCGGCCTCGACCAACTCGGCCCAGGCGGAAATCCCGAGGTGCCCCACGGCATTCGCCGCCGCGGTCTGCGCGGCGGCGTACCGGCCGAGGCCGTTGTTCAGCACGGCACGGGCGTGCTCGGCCATCGCGGTGAGCCGCCCCTCACCACGCTCGGCGGCGTCCCGCGTCGTCGAGTCGATCAGCTCCAGCGCCGGCTTTTCCTGTCCCTGCAAGGCAACGAGCACCATGGCGGCCAAGGGATCGCCGGCCAACCCGGTGGCCTCCTGGAGGCCGCGAGCCTCGTCGAGCAGCGTCGCCACATCGGCCAGGCGGAGATCGGCCAGCAACGCGCCGGCCCGCGCGGTCAACGCCGTTGGCAGCACGAACAGGGCCCCGGCAGCCCGGGCGGCATCCAGCGCGGCCGAGGTGATCCGACGCCACGCGTCGGCGTCCCAGACCTCCTGGGCGGCCGGCGCGGTCAGCCACAACAGACCGAGATCGTCGCTCAAAGCGCCTCTGAGCAGGGACTTGTCGCCCAGCGCCCAAGCCGACAACGCCGTGAGCAGCCGCCCGGCCGGATCTTCACCGGCCGGCAGCGACCGGGCAGCCTCGGCCACGACGGTCAGGCCGTCGCCGGCATGGATGGCCGCGCCCAACGCGGTCAGGTACGTCTCCCGGGCCGCCCCCAGGTCCAGGTCCGCCAGCTTCCGGGCGGCGGCCAGCAGCGGCGGGCCGGCATCCCGGCCGCGGTTGACGGCGAAGGCGACCTGGGCCCGTAGCCGCTCGACCCCGGCCTGGTGCAACGGCTCCAACGGGCCGAGTTCCGCGGCTGCCAACAACTCCGGCACCTTGGCCGGGTTGCCGGCGGCGAAACTGGCTGCCGCAGCGGCCAACGCCCTAGCGGCCCTCGGTTTCGGGTCGGCGGTCAGCTCGGCCGCCCGTTCCAGGAACGCGGCGGCCGCGGCATGTCCACCGCGGGCTCGGGCTCGATCGGCCGACTGCTCCAGCTCGGCGGCAACTTCGTCGTCCAGACCCAACGTCGCGTGGGCCCGATGCCACGCCCGCCGGTCGGGGTCCTGCTGCGGATCGGTGACGTCGGCAAAGGCTTGGTGCACCGCACGAAGCCGGGCCGGCGTGGCCGATCGCCAGCTCGCCGACCGTACGAGCGGATGCCGAAACCGGACCCGGGCCCCGAGCTGGAGCAGCTCGGACGACTCGGCCGCGGCGGCGGCCTCAGGCCCGACCTCAAGGCGGGCCAACGCCCGCCACAGCAGCGGCACGTCCCCCAGCGGCTCGACAGCCGCGGCCAGCAGCAACGTCTGGGTGTCGGCCGGCAGCTCGGCGATGCGCCGCTGGAAGCCCGCCTCGATCCGGTTGGCGATCGGCGTGGCCCGGCCACCGAAGCCGAAAGCCAGCTCGGCCGGCGACAGGCCACGCGGAAGTTCCAGCAACGCCAACGGGTTTCCCTGCGTCTCGGCGACGATCCGGTCCCGCACGCGGGCATCCACCGGCCCCGGCAGCACGGAGTCGAGCAGCGCGCGGGCATCCCCGTCCGACAGGCCGTCGACCCGCAGCTCGGGCAGGCCGCCGAGCAACTGCTCGTCGCCCGGGGTCCGCGCGGCGAACACCAGCGCGACGGATTCGGCGTCGAGCCGCCGGGCGACGAACGTCAGGATCACCTCGGACATCCGGTCCAGCCACTGCACGTCGTCGACCACGCACAGCAGCGGCCGCTCGGCGGCGGCCTCGGCCAGCAGCCCCAGCACGGCCAGCCCGATCAGCAGCACGTCCGGCGTCGGCCCGACCCGCAGGCCGAAGCCGATCTCCAGGGCCTGCCGCTGCGGCTCGGGCAACCGGTCCACGTAGCCCATCAACGGCGCGCACAGGCGTTGCAGCGTGGCGTAGGCGATCTCGCTCTCCGGCTCGACGCCGACGGCCCGGGACACGCTCTCGGCCGGCATCGTCCCGGCGAGGTAGTCCAGCAGCGCGGTCTTGCCCGCGCCGGCCTCGCCCCGCAGCACCAGGACCCGGCTCTGGCCGCCGCGCACGTCCCGCAGCAGTCGAGTGAGGGTTTCCTGCTCGCGTCGTCGTCCCAGCAGCACGTCGGCGAGCCTACCGACGTCCACCCGGGACCGAGGATCGCTGGCGGGATCCGTGGGACGGCCGCGTTCTGTACTTGCGGGTCCATTTTTCTCGTCGTTTGCTGGACGGCATGGACGAGTACTTTCTGCTGGGCCGGTCCGGGCTGCGGGTGAGCCGGGTGGCGCTGGGCACGATGAACTTCGGCACCGGCGGCTTCCACGCCGCCTACGGGCTGCCCGAGGAACAGGCGGCGCCGATCTTCCACCGCTACCTGGAGGCCGGCGGCAACCTGATCGACACGGCCGACTTCTACACCGCCGGCGAGAGCGAGGAGATGCTCGGCCGGCTGATCGCCGCCGCCGGCGTGCGGGAGCGGCTGGTGCTGACCAGCAAGTTCACCAACAGCGTCGACCCGGGCGACCCGAACGCCGGCGGCAACGGGCGCAAGCACATGATCAGGGCCGTCGAGGACTCGCTGCGGCGGCTGCGCACCGACTACCTCGACCTGTTCCTGCTGCACACCTGGGACCGCCTCACGCCGATCGAGGAGGTGCTGCACACGTTCGACGACCTGGCCGCGGCCGGCAAGATCCGTTACGCCGGGCTGTCGGACGTGCCGGCCTGGTACGCGGCGCGGGCCCAGACGCTGGCCGCCCGGCCGCTGGTCACCCTCCAGCTGCCGTACTCGCTGATCGACCGGGCCATCGAGACCGAACACGTTGCCGCCGGCCAGGAGCTGGGCCTCGGCATCACGGCGTGGAGCCCGCTGGCCGGCGGTTTTCTCACCGGCAAGTACCGGTCCGGCGACTCGGGCCGGCTGGCCGGGCAGTCCTGGACCGCTCCGCAGTGGGATCTGCTGGCGGCGTTGGAAAAGGTGGCCGGCGAGCTCAATGTGACGATGGCTCAGGTGGCATTGAACTGGGTGATCACGCAGCCGGGCATCGCGGCCGCGATCGTCGGGGCCAGCAGCGCCGCCCAGCTCGACTCCTCGTTGGCGGCGCTGGACTTCGAGCTGCCGGCCGAGCTCCGGGCGTCGTTGGACGAGGCCAGCGGCACTCCCCCGGCCAAGCCCTACTCGATGTTCACGCCCGAGTACCAGTCGTGGATCATCAACGCCGGGGCCAAGGTCGGCGACAAGCCCGCCGGTTATCAGCCGCCGGTGCGGAACTGGGCCAGGTGATCGAGGCAGAAGTCCAGCGCCGCTTCGAGATGACGCTCGGAGCCGGTGGTCATCAGGATCACCACGCCGCCCTGGATGGCCGCGATCACCGCCGACGCGGCGGCCGAGGCGTCCAGGGCGTGGTCGATGTGGCCCAGTTGCTGCATCTCCCGGATGCCGATCTCGACCCGGGCCTGCCACTGCTCGAACAGCCGCAGGGTCACCTGCTGCGCGGCCGGGGTCCGCCGGTCGATCTCCGTGATCAGCGCCCCCAGCGGGCAGTTCACGCCCTGCCGGCGGTAGCGGTCGACGACCGCGTCGCGCCACTGCCGCCAGGCCGGCCACGAGGTGAGCCCGCTCAGGTACGGCTCCTGGTCCTCGAGCACCCGGT
This sequence comes from Kutzneria sp., assembly GCA_035492655.1. Lineage (GTDB taxonomy): Bacteria > Actinomycetota > Actinomycetes > Mycobacteriales > Pseudonocardiaceae > Kutzneria. The sequence goes on from DATJJB010000837.1 coordinate 14,341, forward strand.
CGGCCTCGCGCTGGGCCACCGCCAGCAGCAGCTGCTCCCGGCCGTCCGGGAAGTAGTGGAACAGCTGGCTCTTGCCGGTCCCGCTGCGGCGGCCGACGTCATCCAGGGTCACGTTGCCGATGCCGCGTTCCCTGATCTCGGCCGCCGCCGCCTCGATGATCCGCTGCCGGGTCGCGGAGCCCTTTTTCGTGAGCACGGCATCGAATGTACTCAGTGGTCCAGAAGCACCCGGGCGCGGCGGGCCTTCCAGGCCAGGATGCCTGCCTGGACCACGAAGAACGTGCCGCCGGCGGCGGTGTACATGATCAACGCGGTCAACGACGGATCGGCGCTCAGGGCGACCGGGAGGTAACTGCCGCCGGCGATCACGGACAGCGTGCCGGCGATGAGCAGCGGCCACTGCCGGCCCAGCTCGGGACTGCGGCGGCGCAGGGCGACGACCAGCTGGGCCAACCCGGAGACGATGGCCCACAGGCCGAAGACGAACAGCACCGGGCCGACCCCGCTGAGCGCGGCCAGCCCGAGCCCGACGGCGGCCAGGCCGCTGAGCACGGTGTTGAACACCTGGAGCGCGCGGCCGGGTGTGCCGGCGCGGACGTCCAGCAGCGTGGCGACCACGTCGATCAGCGGGTAGATCACCAGCAGCGCGACGACCAGGCTGGTCAGCGGCGTGTGCACCAGGGCGAACGCCGCCGACCAGGCCAGGGCGACCAGACCGCGGACGAGGTAGATGCGACGGAGCGAGGTCATGTCCGTGAACCTTTCGGTAGTGGTTACGGACTCCACCTTCACCGCCAGGGTGGCCCGCTCGCCCCGGTGACGCCCACTGGTGCGTCCCCTGGGGTCACGTGTCCGCCGGTCACGGTCAGCACCCGGTCGGCGATGGCGGTCAGCCGCGGATCGTGGGTGATCATGATCGTGGTGCGGCCGGTGGTCAGCCGGCACAGCGGACCGATCAGCCGGTCCACCGCCTCGCCGTCCAGGCCGGCCGTCGGTTCGTCGAGCACGAGCACCGGCGCGTTGGCCACCATGGCCCGTGCGATGGCGATGCGCTGGCGCTGCCCGCCGGACAGGCCGTGGCCGTGCTGCCCGATCACGGTGTCGTAGCCGTCCGGCAGCTCGCTGACGAAACCGTGCGCGTCAGCGTCGGTCGCCGCCTGGACGATGTCGTGGTCGGTGGCTCCGGCGCGGCCGTAGGCGATGTTGTCCCGGATGGTGCCGTGGAACATCAGTGTCTCCTGTTGGACGAGGGCGATGTTGCGGCGCAAGGACTCCAGGGTCAGCTTGCGCACGTCGACGCCGTCGAGGCGGATCGTGCCGGCGTCGGGGTCGTGGAAGCGCAGCAGCAGCTTGGCGATGGTGGACTTGCCGGCCCCGCTGGCGCCGGTGATGGCCACCAGCTCGCCGGGATGAACGTCCACAGTGCACTGAACGAGGGTGGGCCGGTCGGCGTCGGGATAGGAGAAGGCGACGGAGCACAGGCTGAGCCGGCCGACGGCGCGGTGCATGGACACCGCGTCCGGGGAGTCGACGATCGCCGGCTCGGCGTCCAGCAGCTCGACGATGCGCTCCGAGCCGGTGGTGGCGGACGAGATCATCACGCGCAGCTGGCCAAGCTGCTGGAGCGGGCCGTAGATGTACGTGAGGATCGCGGCGAAGGCCAGCACGCCGCCAAGGCTGAGCCGGCCGGCGGCGACCTCCCAGGTGCCCAGGGCGACAACGCCCAGCACGCACACGGTCTCGGCGATGTGCACGACCGGCGCGTAACAGGCGCCGAGCCGGGCGATCGACAGGTTGGCCCGGAGCATCCTGGTGCCAGCCGCGAGCAGACGCTTCTCCTCGGTCGCCTGCCGGTTGTAGGCCTGCACCACGGTGACGTTGGCCAGGTTCTCCTCCAGCAGGGCGGTGATGTCGCCGTTGAGCGCCCGCTGCTCGCGTGAGCTCTCGTTGACCCGGCGGGCGAACCGACGGGTGATCGCCGCGAAGACCGGCGCGACGACGAACGCGGCCAACGCGAGCTGCCAGTTGAGGATCAGCGCGTAGCCGGCGAAGAAGACCACGCCGAACAGCGCGGTCACCAGCTGGACCAGGCCGGTGCTGACGAACCGCTCGACGGTGTCGACGTCGTCGGTGAGCCGCGCGATCAGGTCGCCGAGCCGACGGCGCTGGAAGAACTCCGGCGTCAGCCGTTGGAGATGCCCGAACACCTTGGTGCGCAGGCGAAGCAGGAACCGCTCGCCCGATCTGGCGACGAGGTACTCGCCGCCGAACACCAGCAGCCCGGACAGCACCGCGACGCCGGCCCAGATGCCGGCCGGCCGCCAGAGGGCATCGATGTCGCCGGGCTTGAGCGAACCGTCCACAATGGTCGCGAACATGCTGACGGCGACCGAGTCGCAGGCGGCCGCGGCGATCAGCAGCAGACTGCCGGCGGCCAGCCAGCGCCGATCGGTTCTGGTCAGCGGCCAGAACCGGCGGAACACCGCCCTGGTCGACAGCACCGGCGTTGTCGAGTCCACAGTGCACACTCCGTTTCGGACGGCCGACGGGCCCGCGGCCGGGGAGCCGCGGGCCCGTCGATCGGATCAGCCCCGCTTGATCTCGGAACGCGGGACGGCCCAGCTGCGGGGAACGACGACGATCCGCGGCGTGACGTAGACGCGAGGGGTGACGCGGGGAGTGGTGTCAGCCATGACAGCACTTCTTTCTGCTCGGTTTCGCCCACCAGGCGGTGGACACGGGAACAACGTTAGGGATGCTCCCGTTTCACCGGCGTCTCGCCGCCTCGATATGCGGATGAAACATGTGTTGTGCCAGGGTGAGCGCATGCTGACCGGAGTGCGGAGGTCGAGATGCGTGTGCTCGTGGCCGAGGACGAACCGGTGCTGGCGGCCTTCATCGCCGAAGGGCTGAGACAGCAGGCGATGGCGGTCGACATCGCGCACGACGGGCTGACCGCCGTGCGGAAGCTGGCCGCCGACGAGTACGACGTCGTCGTGCTGGACCGGGACCTGCCGGGCAAGCACGGCGACGACGTGTGCCGGGAGATCGTCGACGAGGGGCTGCGGGCCCGGGTGCTGATGCTGACCGCCATGGGCGACGTGCGGGAACGCGTTGCCGGCCTTCGCCTCGGCGCCGACGACTACCTGGCCAAGCCGTTCGACTTCGACGAGCTGGTGGCCCGTATCGACGCCTTGGGGCGGCGGGCCCGGCCGGCGGCGCCGCCGGTGATGCGACACGGCGACATCGAGCTGAACACCGCGCTGCGCCAGGTCCTTCAGGGCGGCCGCTACGTTTCGTTGTCGGTCAAGGAGTTCGGCGTGCTGCACGCGCTGATGGCCGCGGACGGGGCAGTGGTCAGCGCCGAGGAGCTGCTCACCGGCGTGTGGGACGAGAACGCCGATCCGTTCACCAACGCCGTGCGCATCACCATGTCCCGGCTGCGGGCCAAGCTCGCCGACCCACAGGTGATCGAGACCGTCGCCGGCGTGGGCTATCGACTGCGGCGCGACGGATGAGACGCATCGCGCTGCGGACCCGGTTGACGATCATCCACACCGGACTGTTCCTGCTGGCCAGCCTGATCGTCGTCGGCCTGCTCTACTGGCAGAACATCCGCAGCGTCCTCGGGCTGCAGGCGCAGGTCACGCCGCGTCTGTCGTCGGGCAGCGCGGTGCCGCGGACGTACGCCGACCGGGCCTTCGGCGATGTGCTGTTCGACCTGTTGCTCCAGTCCCTGCTGACGTTTCTGGCGCTCGGCCTGGTCGCCGGCGTGCTGGGCTGGTGGCTCAGCGGCCGGGTGCTGCGGCGCGTGCACGCGATGACCGCGCAGGCGCAGCGGATCTCCACCGCCAACCTGCACGAGCGGATCGCGCTGGACGGGCCGCAGGACGAGCTCAAGGAGCTGGCCGACACGTTCAACGGCCTGCTGTCCCGGTTGGACGAGGCCTTCCAGCTGCAGGGCCGGTTCATCGCCAACGCCTCGCACGAACTGCGCACCCCGCTGGCCGTGACCAGGACCGTGATCCAGGTCGGACTGTCCTCATCGGACCCTGAGCGGGTGCGACGGGCCAAACAGGAGTTGTTGCGCAGCAACGACCGGGCCATCGCGTTGATCAACGGCCTGCTCCAGCTGGCCCGCGGCGAGCGGGAGCTGGAGCACCGCGAGCCGGTGCGGCTGGACACCGTGGTCGAACAAGCGGTCGCCGAGGTCGACGCGCCGTCCGACGTGACGATCGAGATGCGCACCGAACCGTGCTCGCTGCTGGGGGACTCGCTGCTGTTGAGCCAGGTGGTCCGCAACCTGGTGGACAATGCCGGTCGCTACAACGTTCCCGGCGGCAAGGTGTGGGTTCGCGTTACGTCCCAAGGAGAACTGACCGTCGCCAACACCGGGCCGGTCGTGTCCGACGAGGACGTGGCGCTGCTGTTCGAGCCGTTCCACCGCGCCACCGACAAGAAGGACGGCGTCGGACTCGGGCTGTCGATCGTGCGGGCCATCGCCGCCGCGCACGGCGGACGAGCCGCCGCCCAGCCTCGGCCGGACGGCGGACTCGTTGTCACCGTTCAGCTTCCGGTCAGTGGAACAGCGACCGGCCGGGGACCGAGCGGACGGAGCCGTCCGTCAGCGTGATCGTCACGTCGCCGCCGATCTCACCGGTCGGCGGGTCGGCCGGCCACCACGCCGTCCACCGGCCGTGGTCGATCAGTGCGTCGATCGTCCGGCTGCCGTCGTGCAGGGTGACCGACCTGACATCGGCGCCGGCGCTGCCCTCGACGTAGTTGAAGCCGGTGGCGCCTTCGCCGTGACCGCCGGCCGTGTCGAGGTCGATCGCGTTCGCGGCGAGCTTCGAGACGGGACTGATGCCCATGGTGAAACCGCTCGCGTCCGAGGCGACCATGCAGAGCGTGATGTCCTTGCCCCTGGTGAGGACCATGGACGTGACCGCACCGCGCTGGTCGGCGCTGCTGAGGGTGAACGGGCCGGTGGCGGTCTGGTCACCGGTCGCGTTGTCCTCGCACCACTGCCGTGCGCCGGAATCCGCCGTGCCGCGGGTGGGCGTGCCGGTCCAGCTGCCGATCGCCGCCGCCGAGAGGATGCCCGGGTTTCCCCTGATCATGTGGTACGCCACCGGCGCGACGACCACCGCCGCCGCCATCCCGGCCACCAGCGCGCCGCCGATGGCCACCTGGCGCACCGGCCGGCGGCGCTTGACCGGGGCCGCGTCCGCGAGGATCGAGGTCAGCAGCTGATCCTGCCGGAGCTGCTCCGCCGGGGACAGCTCCCGCTTCGGGGCCGGGTCGAGCGCGGCCAGCATGTCGCGGTTCATGATGCTCCGTTCAGATTGGCGAAGGCGATCGGCAGGTCGCAGGTGGGACCGGCGTGCTTGGCCAGTCGGCGCTTGGCCCGGGACAGCCGCATGCTGAACGCGGCCCTGGTGCAGCCCAGCACCTTCGCCGCCGCCTTGTCGGTCAGGCCCTCCCAGGCGTGCAGCGCAAGGAGCTCCTGGTCCGCTGTGGACAGTGCTCGCCAGGCCGTGAGCAGGTCCATCCGGGCCTCCGCCGACAGCATCGGCTCGTAGCCGTCGCCCCGGTCGTGCTCCGCCACCCGCACCGCCACCGCCCGCTGCCGCCTGGCACTGCGATCGGCGTTCAGCATCAGGTTGCGGGCCGTGCGGAACAGCCACGGCCGCGGGTCGGGCGGCAGGTCCCGCCGACGTCGCCAGGCGGCCAGGAACGTCTCCCCGACCACGTCGTCGGCCTGCACCGGATGCGCCCGGCGGCGGACGAACGCGAGCACGTCCGCGTAGTGCGCCCGGTACATGGCCGAGAACTCGGCGTCGGTCTCGATTGCCATCGTTCTCCTTCGTGGGTTGTCACCCACACATGTCCGACGCTGGCACATGTGCAACGCTCGATCTCATGGGGGTTGCGGAGTTCGCCAGTCGATTGGCCGGCCTTGGCTGGGTCACCGACCTGCTGGTGGCCGGCTCGATGGCCACCGGCGACTATGTGCCCGGCGTGAGCGACATCGACCTGGTCGCCCTGGTCGACGGGCCGGTGACCGCTGAGCGCGAGGCCGCGCTGGCCGCTGTCCACGACAGCACGGATCCGGCGTTGAAGCTGGGCTGTGTGTATGTGCCCGCGGATCTCGTCGACGATCTCGCGGCGAAGCATCCGACCTGGACGCACGGCGTTTTCCTGTACCGGATCCTGTCCGGCGTCAACCGGGCCGAGCTGGTGCTGCACGGGTACGCCGTGTTCGGGCGGCCGCCGCTGGCGGTGCTGCCGCCGATGGGCCCGGACGACGTGCGGGCGGCGGCCCGGGCCGAGCTCGGCGGCTACTGGGCGCGGGCGGTGCGGCGGCCGTCGATATGGCTGGATCCGGGCATGGCCGACCTCAGCCTGACGGCGATGGCGCGAGGGCGACATGCCTTGCGTACCGGCACGTTGCTGACCAAGAGCGACGCCATCGGGCAGATCGCCGGTCCGGCGTCGCTGATCGATGAGCTGCGGGCGCGGCGGCGCGGCGAGCCGGTCCGCTCCCCCAGGCTGCGGACGGCGTTGATCTCGTGGCTCGACGCGTGGCGGACGGTCAGCGGTGCTCGCCGCTAGGCCAGGAGCAGCGAGGCGAGGGTCTGGGCCAGCCAGAACTCGGTGTCGTCGGCGGACCAGCCGCGTTCGTCGACGAGGGTGCGGAAGACGTCGTAGCTGGTGAGGGCGTAGACCATGTCGGCGGCGCGAGCCGGAGTCAGGCCGGGGCGCAGCGCGTTCTTGGCGGCGAGCTCCTGCATGAGGTGGGCGGGACCGGCGTAGCGGCCTTCCTCGGCCTGGGCGAGGAAAGAGCCGACATCTGGGTCGGCGGCGGCGGTGACGCGCATGATGTCGACGAGGCGCAGGTAGCGGTCGGAGACCTCGCGCATGTGGTGGACGTAGAGGGCGAGCTGGCGGGCGGGGTCGGGCTCGGCGAACATGTCGAGCACCCATCGGCGCTCAGGCGGGGGCACCGCGGCGTCGACGTCGGGACCGGCGACCAGGACGGCGGCGGCCTCGGCGAGGACCTTCACCTTGCTGCCGAACACCTGGTACACGGACTGCACGTGCACGCCGGCGCGGTCGGCGATGGCCTGCATGGTGGTCTCCGCATAGCCGTTCGAGGAGAACAGCGCGGCGGCGGCCTCGGCGATACGGCGGCGGGTCACGGACCGGCGATTCGAGCTTGACACGGCGAGAACCTATCTTATAGTCGACTATATAGTCCACTATAACGGGGGTGTGAGGATGCGAGTCCTTGCCTGTTGCCCGCCCATGGAGGGCGTGTTCGCACCGATGGTGCCGCTGGTC
>DATJJB010000838.1:0-7069 GCA_035492655.1 Kutzneria sp.
ACCTCGGTCGGCATCACGATCACCGACGACCCGTCTCGGCAGTACCGGGCGTTGATCTTCGTCAACGGCTGGCAGATGGGCCAGTACATCAACTACCTCGGGCCCGAGCACAGCTTCCCGATCCCCAACGGCGTGCTCAACCCCAACGGGGACAACACGATCGCCATCGCGGTGTGGAACCTGGACGGCAGCACCGGTGGTCTCGGGTCGGTGCAGCTGACGAACTACGGCAGCTACGCCTCGCCGCTCACCGTGCGGCAGAACGACTCCCCGGGCTACGACCGGCAGAAGTACGTCGTGCCGCCGGCGCCCCGCAGTTCGGTGACGCTCCAGGTCCCCAACACCGCGGCCAGCGGCCAGCAGTTCACCGCCACCGCGACCGTCCAGACGCGGGACCGCGCCGACGCCACCCTGACCGCGCCCGCGGACTGGACCGTCGGCCCCGTGACCCGGAACGGGAACACGTTCTCGTGGCCGGTGACTGCCGGAAAGACTGCTCCGGCGGCGTTGAAGGTGACGGCCAAGGTCGGGTACGCGACCGTGACCGACGAACGGATCGTCGGCGCGATCCCGGCCCCGCCGCCGAGCGGCCAGGTCGCGGTGAGCAGCCTGCCGTTCCTGACCGCCACCAACGGTTGGGGTCCGGTGGAACGGGACACCAGCAACGGCGAGGCCGATGCCGGCGACGGCAAGCCGATCACCATCGCCGGCGTGCAGTACCCGAAGGGCCTTGGCACCAACGCCGTCAGCGACGTGCAGTTCTATCTCGCCGGCAAGTGCAGCCGGTTCACCGCGTCGGTCGGCGTGGACGCGGAGGCCGGCGGGTCCGGCACGGTGACCTTCACCGTGCGGATCGACGGCACGACACTGGTCACCACGCCGGTCATGCACGGCAACCAGGCCGCCGCCACCATCGACGTCCCGGTCACCGGCGGACAGGTGCTCGATCTGGAGGTCGGGGACGGTGGCGACGGCAACGGCCTTGACCACGCGGATTGGGCGGTTCCGACGCTGACCTGCGCGTGACCCTGGTATGTATGGCGGATGCGGATCGCGGTAACCGGTAGCACCGGCCGGATCGGTGGCCGGGTGGTGCAACTCCTGGCCGAGGCTGGACAGCCCGACATCGTCGGGCTGTCCAGCCGCAACGCCCCCTACGACGATCCGGCGGCGCTGCGAGCGGCGTTGGCCGGCGTCGACACGTTGGTGTTCGTGTCCAGCGACGGCGAGGCCGCCCGGGTCATCGTGCATCACCGCAACGTCATCGATGCGGCCGTCCACTGTGGAGTCCGACATGTCGTGCTGCTCAGCGGCATCGATGTCGATCCCGCTTCGCCGTTCTGCTACGCGTTCACCAACGGCGACACCGAGCGGATGCTGCGGGACTCGGGCTGTCAGTACTCCATCGTTCGGGCCGGGTTGTTCACGGAGTTCTTCGAAGGGCTGATCCGTCAGGTCGCGATGGACGGTGTGGTCGCGATCCCGGCCGGTGAGGTCTCCCTGGTGCGGCGTGCGGAAGTCGCGCGCCGCCTTGCGGAGTTGGCGTTGCAGGGGCCCAGCAACCGGCATCACGACGTGGCCGAGCCGGCGAAGCCGGTGCGTAGTGTCGTCGCCGAAGCCGGATACTCCTATGTGGACACAACGCTGGCCGAGTTCGCGATCGCGTTGTACCGCCTCGGCGAGGAGCCGTGGTGGATCTACGCCTACACGAGCATGCTCGAAGCCGTTCGCCAGGGCCGCTGGGCTACTCGCTAATGCCCGTCGGCCAGGCCGGCCCAGAAGGCGCACTGGTGCTCCGCCGCCAGATCGACGGTCTGCGGCCGGCCCGGCGCGAACGCCGGCACGACCAGGTCGCCCGGCCGGAACCGAGGCCAGGTAGGGAGTCCGGGCCCGTTGGGATCGCCGCTCCACGCGAAGCGTGACCAGTAGCCGATCATGCGGTCGGCCAGTGCCTGCTGCGCCGGATTGTCGAGATGGCCGAACAGGTACTGGAGTTCGGCACCGTGATACGCGCCGAGCGGGAACAGCGGGGACGGCCAGCCCGGGGCGTTCTCGTCGGCGAACTCGTCGGCATACGTGGGCACCAGGCCACTGGCGAACTGGTCGGTGCCCAGCGAGGTGCAGGAGAAGGCCCAGTCCGTGGTGGAGCGGGCGAAGGTGAGCGTGGGGTTGTCGCCGGCCGGGTAGTGGGCCAGGACCTGCGGCGCGGCGGCCTTGAAGACACTGGTCTGGAGTTGCTCGTACTGGTCGGCGGTGATGCCGTTCGGGTACTGCTGGGCGATCAGGATCGTTGCCTCGTCCCGATTGCTGCTGACCAGCAGCGGCACCCGGGTGAACTGTCCATTGTGGAAGGCGTCCGCCGGCTTCGCCGGGATCACCGAGCCGCCCCAGACCGGGTGCCAGCTGTAGGTCGGGCTGTACGGAATCGCCGCGGCGGCAGCCAGCAGCTCGTCCGGTGTCCTGCCGCGCAGGCAAACCAGGTCGGTGCAGCCGAGCTGGGTCGCGAGGGCGGTGCCGTTGTGCTCGGCGATCGTCTTGTCCGGCTCCGGCGACAGGCAGCCGCCGCTCTCGGTGATGGCCCGCTGGAACAGCCCGGCCGCGCCAGGGGAGACGAGGTTCATGCACACGCTGGCCCCGCCTGCCGACTGCCCGAACAGCGTGACGTTGCCCGGATCGCCGCCGAAGGCCGCCGCATTGGCTTTGACCCAGCGCAGCGCCGCCTGCTGGTCCTGAATGCCGTAGTCGCCCGACTGATCGCCGCCTTCGGCGTCCAGCGCCGGATGGGCGAGGAAGCCCAGCACGCCGAGCCGGTAGTTGATCGTCACGACGATCACGTGCGCCTTGGTCGCGAAACCGCGCGGATCGATGTCCGCGCCGGCCCCGGCGATGAAGCTGCCGCCGTGCAGCCACACCATCACCGGCAGCCGATGGGCCTCCTTCGGCGTGAAAACGTTGAGATATAAGCAGTTCTCGTCGGTACGAGGTTCGCCGGGCGCTTGCGGACAGGCGTTGCCCGGGGCAGTGGCGTCCAACGGCCGGGTCCACGGTTGGACGGGTTCCGGGGAGCGCCACCGCAGCTGGCCCACGGGTGGTGCCGCGTAGGGAATCCCTTGATACGAACTGTAGTTAGCGGTAACAGTGCCGTGGACCGGGCCGTCGGTGGTGGTGATGATCGCGTCCGGTGGGCATGGCGTGAGCAGTCCGGCCAGCAAGGTGAGCACGAGAAGCTTCGGCATGGTTAGTACGCTAGAGCGTACTAATTGGCGGCCGCCACCGAATTTCCGGCCGGCGCCGAACGCGGCGGCCGATTACCGCCAGCTTCGGGCCGTCCGCGGTCGGCAGACTCGGTGCATGACCAAGTACGACAAGCGGGTTGCCGCTGCGGACTGGCCGGCGGTGGCGGCCGAACTCGACGACTACGGATGTGCGCTGCTGCCACGGCTGCTCACCCCGGCCGAGTGCGCCCAGATCGTCGCCCTGTGGCAGTCGCCCGAGCGGTTCCGCGCCGAGGTCAACCTGCGGCGGCACCGGTTCGGCGACCACGGCGACTACCGGTACTTCGCCGAACCGTTCCCCGAGGCCGTGCAGTCGTTGCGGCAGGCGCTCTATCCGCGACTGCTGCCCATCGCTCGGGACTGGTACGAACGGCTGGGCCGGTCCGTCGAGTGGCCCGACACCCTGGACGAGTGGCTACAGGTCTGCCACGACGCCGGCCAGACCCGGCCGACCCCCATCCTGCTGCGCTACCAGACCGGCGGTTGGAACGCCCTGCACCGGGACCTGTACGGCGACAAGGTGTTCCCGCTCCAGGTCGTGATCAACCTCAACGCGCCCGGCGAGGACCACGCCGGCGGCGAGTTCCTGCTCGTCGAGCAGCGGCCGCGGGCCCAGTCGCGCGGCACCTCGACGCTCATTCCTCAGGGGCACGGCCTGGTCTTCACCACCCGCGACCGTCCCGTCCAGGGCTCCCGTGGCTGGTCCGCCGCACCCGTCCGGCACGGCGTGTCAGCTGTGCGTTCCGGCCTGCGCCATACCCTCGGGCTCGTCTTCCACGACGCCACCTGACCCCAACGCTTCCATCGCGGCCAGGATGTTCACGTAGTCGCGGAGATGGGTGATCCGGCCGTTGCGCGCGGTGAGCACGACGATGTTGGGCAGTGCGAACTTCCCGGCCGTCGGGCTGACGCCGATGGCCTCCTGCTCCACGACGATCGTGGCCGGGTCGCCGGTGTCGTGGATGGCGATGGTGCGGTAGGCCTCGTACCGGAAGGCCTTCGTCCGCCAGATTTCCGTTGTCCATCGGACGATCTCGGGCCCGCCTTCGAGCCGCGACGGCAGGCCGGGCCGGGTGAACGGGAACTCGTGGACGGCGGTGTCGGCGTAGAGCTGCGTCATGGCCTCGACCGACTGGTCGATGGCGGCGCGGCGGAAACGCTCCAGGACCTCACGTGGACCGTCCGTCCGACGGGCGATCACCTTGCGGTAGCTGATCCGCCAACCGTCGGGACCGCGCCTGACCGTGTCCTGGTAGGTCACGCTGCCGGCGGTGCCGTTGGCGTTGATCCCGATGCCCTTCGAACGCACGCCGGCTTCGGCGTCGTCGACCTCGGTGATCACGATGTTGGTGACGTGATGCCCGATCGGGCCGCCGGCGCCCTCGGCCGCCGCTCGCAGCGCGGCGATGCCGGCCAGCGCGCCAAGGCCGAAGTCGGTCACGTCGTAGACGACGTCCGGCGTGCACAGCTCGTCCAGCCGGTCCAGCTCGCCGGCGTCGACGAGGTGGCCGTGCCGGTTGATCAGGTCGGTGATGTCGATCCGGTCCTGGTGGGTCAGCGCCATGAGTCGCCCCTCGGTTAAGATGAGACACGGTCCGGTTAGTGCTGACGGTAACGGACCATGTCCCCGTTTAACAAGGTGGTGGCCGATGAGGGCAGACGCCCGGCGCAACTACGAGCGGCTGCTCGACGAGGCCCGCAGCGCGTTCGCCGAGTTCGGGGTGGACGCCTCGCTGGACGAGATCGCTCGCCGGGCGGGCGTGGCCAGCGGGACCCTGTACCGGCACTTCCCGACCAGGCTGGATCTTGTCGAGGCCGTGCTGGCCGGGCAGATCGCCGCGCTGGCTGAGCTCGGGCGGAGTTCGCTGACCTCGGCTGACGCGTTCGAGGCGTTGCGGGCGTGGCTGGGCGCGATCATCGCGCACGGCGTGACCTACCGGGGTCTGGCCGCCGAGGTGATGAACTCGGCGCTGAGCAGCTCCCTGGTGTCCGAGCTGCACGCCCAGCTGTTCGAGGTCGGCGCGGCGTTGCTGGACCGGGCCTATCAGTCCGGCACGATCGTCGCGGTGGACGAGCACGACGTGCTGGGCATGGCCGGCGGCATCGCCTGGGCGGCTCGTAATGACGCCGCGCAGGCGGACCGGCTGCTCGCCCTGCTGATGAACGGGCTACGTCAGGTGACCAGGTGAGCCGTCCTCCGGCGGGGCCGACACCCCGCCGGAGAACACGGAAAGGTCAGCCGGCGGAGCCGGTCTGCACGGCCTTCCACGCGCCGTTGGTGACGGCGTACGCGGTCAGCACCTTGTTCTTGCTGTCGCCGTACTGGTCGAAGCCGACCGCACCGGTGGCGCCGTCGGCGGTGTAGGAGCCGATGTTCTTGACCAGCGTGTCCCGCATGGAGCTGCTCCACGTACCGTCGCCGATGGTCTTGGCCACGCTGGCGATGATCGCGTTGGCGGCGTCGTAGGCGAAGGCGCCGTAGGCGGCGTACGGGTCCTTGTAGCCCTTGGCGGTGTACGCCTTGATGAAGTCCTGCGCGGTCGGCAGCTGGTCGGTGGGAGCGCCGACCGAGGTCGCCACGTCGCCCTCCCTACCGCCGAGGCTGATGAACTTCTGGTCGAAGTCGCCGTCCCCGCCGACCAGCGGGCCGGTGATGCCGAGCGCGGCGGCCTGCTTGGACAGCGGACCGCCGACGGGGTACTCGCCGCCGAAGTAGATCGCCTCCGGCTTGTGCCCCTTGACCTTGGTCAGCGTGCCGGAGAAGTCGGTGTCGGTGTCGCTGACCTGCTCGCGGTCCACGATGGTCGCGCCGTCCTTGGCCGCCTGCTCGGCGAACTCGTCGGCCAGGCCCGTGCCGTAGGTCTTGCCGTCGGTGATGATCGCGATCTTCTTCTTGCCCAGCTTGGTGACCAGGTAGTCCGCCCCGTACGGGCCTTGCAGCGCATCGGTGGTGCACACCCGGAAGTACGAGTCGAACTGGCGCTTGGGCGCGGCCGCGTTGTCGCCGATGGTCAGCGACGGGTTCGTGTTGGCCGGGGACACCTGGGGGATCTTCTTGGCCGCCAGCACCGGCTGCACGACCTGCGCCACCGAGGAGTTGTACGTGCCGACCACGCCGACCACGGTGTCATCGGCGGCCAGCAGCAGCAGGACCGCGGGCGCCACCGCATTGGTCGCCTTCCGGCCGACCCGTTTGTCTGCACGATCGGTCAGACGGGTGATTCAGCTGGCCGATACCGGTATCCGCTGGCCGAAAATCCGGGCCTTCGCCCTGGTGGGCAAGGAACATCCCGTTCGTTGAACATCCTTACTCGGACGGGAACACCTCGGATTCGGACTCCACAAAGGACCGAGGTGCCCGCACCGCCATGTGAAAGTCGTTCAGCCACAAGGCAGGCGCGTCCGTGTGGACCCGCAACGGCGGGAGGTCGGCCACAACTTCGATGCGCGCCAACCGAAGTTGCCCATGTCCGATCCCGTGGAAGAACTGCCCGGCGGACCCGAACGCCGGTGCGATGAACGGCACCCGTGCCGACCATCGTGGACTGCCGGAGAACCTGACGTCCAGTCGACCGTCCTCCGCCGTCATCGTCAGACCTCGGTTCCGCCAGGTGAACGTGGCGAGCTGCTTGGGCAGGCCCCAGATCTCCCGCCCGCCCCACAGCGATGCCACGCTGTCCACCCAGATCCCGTGCACCGAGAGGCCCACCCGGAGACCGCGACGCACCACGCTGCCGAAGAACACCTCGTTGTAGCTGAGGGTGCCTTCGCGATACCGGACGACCGCGAGCACG
>DATJJB010000839.1:0-5234 GCA_035492655.1 Kutzneria sp.
GGGCCGCCGTTGGGGCCCTTGCCGTTCCAGTCGGCGCTGCACTCCTCGCAGCTGTCCTCCATGATGAAGTACTTGCGCACCCGCGGCACCCACACCTTGGTGCCGGCCTTGTACTCGCCGGTGTCGGTGGCGAAGGTGATCGGGTCGTCGTAGCTGCCGACGCCGCCGGCGGTGTCGTGGATCTGCGGGTACGAGATGTCGCCGCCCGGCGGGGTGTTGTCCCACCAGCCGTAGAAGGTCAGGAACGTCTGATCGGTCGTCGCCGCGTCCGCCGCGGCGCTGCTGAACAGCGCGGCCAGCGCGGACAAGGCGACGAGGATGGCGGTCGCCACGGACGTGGCGAGCCTGCGCCGACTCATGGGGCCTCCGAGGTCAGGGCGGACGCGGCGGCGGGGTGCAGGAAGATTCCGCCCGGCGGGCGGCTCGCGTCAATATTGTTAGGAAAGTTCTCTAACAATTTCCCGGACGTCACCCGTTCGGAGCAGCACGCCGCCGCCCCCGAATGCCACGTGCGCTTCCTATGTGGCGCTGGACGCCACATAGGAAGCGCATGTGGCGAACACCCGAGGGAAGTATCGGTGTTGCGTTATATAAGCCGCCGATGCAAGGTCGGGGGGTGCACGCGTTCGACGTCCTCGGCGACCCGGTCCGCCGCCGCATCCTGGAGCTGCTGGCCGACGGGGAGCTCAGCTCCGGCCAGCTCACCACGGTGATCCGGCAGGAGTTCGGCATCTCCCAGCCGGGGGTGTCCCAACACCTGCGGGTGCTGCGGGAGAACGGCTTCACCACCGTCCGCGCCGACGGCACGCGCCGCCTCTACACCGTGGATCCGACGCCGCTACGGGAGATCGACGGCTGGCTGGACCGCTACCGCCGGTTCTGGCGGCAGCCGTTGGACGCGCTGGCCACCGAGATCGCCCGGGGTAAACGGCAGAAACCTCCGATAGAGTGAGACCGACCGGTCGGTATGGCGAGAAACACGGAGGGCCCATCCCATGACGCTGGGGCGTAAGGCGTGGCAGGCGATCGAGCCGCTGCACGGCTTCATCTACTTCGTGCCGGAGGCGCAGCAGCGCTTCGCGGCACTGGGGCTGGAGGCCGGCGCCGGTTACTTCGCGTCCCGGTCGGCGGCGTTCGGGGCGGTGTCGGCCGAGACGGTCATCGCCACCTTCTACAACTTCAACCCGGAGTTCGTGCGCCGCAGCATGGCGGGCGTGTGGGACAAGGTCACGCCCGAGCAGGTGCTGACCGCGCGGCTGGAAGCGGCGGACGCCGCACTCCGCCGCGGCCTGGGTGACTTGATCGATTCGGACGCCCTGGTCGAGACGGCGGCACTGACGCGCACGGCGGCCGAGGCGGCCTGCCAACGGCTGGAAGGCCGGCCGCTGTTCGCGGCGCACGCCACCTTGCCGTGGCCGACCGAGCCCCACCTCCAGCTGTTCCACGCCCAGACACTGCTGCGCGAGTACCGCGGCGACGGCCACCTCGCCGCCCTGCTTACGGCCGAGCTGACCGGCATCGAGGCACTGGTCGTGCACGCGGCGACCGGCTACCTGCCGGCCAAGGCGCTGCGCGGCACCCGCCAGTGGAGCGAGGAGCAGTGGGCCGAGGCCGTGGCCGGGCTGCAGGAGCGCAAGATCGTGGAGCCGGGCGAGGACCTCGCGCTCACCGAAGAGGGCCGCGCGATGCGCCAGCACGTCGAGGACCTGACCGACCGACTGGCCGAACCGGCCTACGCGGCGCTCGGCGAAGCCGGCGTGGATCGCCTCGCCGAAGTGGGCAAACCGTTGTCGGACGCGGTGATCGAGGCCGGCCTGCTGCCCTACCTCAAGAAGAAGTAACGGACGGACAGGAAACCGGACAGATTCTTGACATCGATGTCACACCCGGTTGAGCTGTCGCCCAGGCAACGGCGCTCCGGGAGGGTTCGACGTCATGAGACGACTGTGGTTACTGCTGCTCAGCACGGCATTGATAGCAGGGCTCACAGCAACTGTCCCAGCGGTGGCGTCCGCCGCGGGCGCCACCGATTTCTCCTCCTCGTTCGAGGCCGGCCAACCCCAGCCGAACTGGACCGACACCGTCGAAACGGACGCGTCGGGCACGCCGCGGGCCAGCGGCGTCAACGGGGCGGACGCGACGACCATTCCCGGCAACGTCGATGACAAGGTTGTCGACGTCCAGGCCAACGCGGAGAACGACGGCGCCGGCGAGGTCAAGGAGAACCTGGTCGACGGCAACGTCAACACCAAGTGGCTGACCTTCACCAGCACCGGCTGGGCCCAGTTCCAGCTGTCCGAGCCGATCGCGGTCGTCCAGTACGCGCTGGCCTCGGCCAACGACGCGCCCGGCCGTGACCCGCAGAACTGGACGCTGTCCGGCTCCCAGGACGGCAAGACCTGGACGGCGCTGGACAACCAGACCGGCCAGAGCTTCGAGAACCGGCAGCAGACCAAGTCCTACCCGCTGGCCAACACCACCGCGTACCTGTACTACCGGCTGGACATCACGCAGAACCACGGCGACCCGATCGTGCAGCTGGCCGAGGTGCAGCTGATCGAGAAGGTCGGTGACACGCCGCCCGCGCCGACCATGCGCAGCTTCGCCGGCAAGGGCCCGACCGGCGGCTACAACTCGAAGGCCAACGTCGGTTTCACCGGCGTGCGGTCGTTCCGCTACGCCGGCAGCCACCTCGGCGACGGGCACGCCTACTCGTACAACAAGATCTTCGACGTCGACCTGGCCGTCACCAAGGACACCCAGCTGTCGTACCAGATCTTCCCCGACCTGATCGGCGACGACGCCCAGTACACCAGCACGTACGCCGCGGTCGACCTGGCCTTCTCCGACGGCACCTACCTGAGCCAGCTCGGTGCGCTCGACCAGCACGGCTTCACCCTCTCACCGCAGGGCCAAGGCGCCTCGAAGTCGTTGTACACCAACCAGTGGAACCACATCGCGGCCACCATCGGCACGGTCGCCGCCGGTAAGACGATCAAGCGCATCCTGATCGGCTACGACAAGCCGACCGGGCCGGGCGCGTTCGGCGGCTGGATCGACGACATCACCGTCGTCGGCAGCCCGGCGCAGCCCGACCACGCGCACCTGAGCGACTACGTCAGCACGGTCCGCGGCACCAACGCCAGCGGCTCCTTCTCGCGGGGCAACAACTTCCCGGCCACCGCGGTGCCGCACGGCTTCAACTTCTGGACGCCGATGACCAACGCCGGCTCCCAGGACTGGATCTACCAGTACGCCAAGAACAACAACGCGCAGAACCTCACTCCGGTGCAGTCCTTCGCGGTCAGCCACGAGCCCAGCCCGTGGATGGGCGACCGGCAGACGTTCCAGGTGATGCCGGGCGACGCCGCCAGCGCCGACCGCGGCGCAAGGGCGTTGTACTTCAGCCACAACGACGAGATCGCGCAGCCGGACTACTACTCGGTCAAGTTCCAGAACGGGATGCGCACCGAGATCACGCCGACCGACCACGCCGCGCTGTTCCGGTTCACCTTCACCGGCAACCAGTCCGTGGTGGACTTCGACAACGTCAACAACAACGGCGGGCTCACCCTCGACCCGGCCGACGGTGTGGCCACCGGCTACTCCGATGTCCGAAGTGGACTGTCGACCGGCGCGACGCGGATGTTCGTCTACGCCACCTTCGACAAGCCGGTGACCGCCGGCGCGAAGATCACCGGCACCGGCCGGGACAACGTGACCGGCTACTTCCAGTTCGACACCGGCGCGGACAAGACCGTCACGATGCGCATCGCCACCTCGCTGATCTCCGTCGACCAGGCCAAGAAGAACCTGGAGCAGGAGATCACCGGCGCCGACACCTTCGACTCGGTGCGGGCCCGGGCGCAGCAGGCGTGGGACAAGCAGCTGGGCGTCATCACGGTCGACGGCGCCAGCCAGGACCAGCTGGTGACGCTGTACTCCAACCTGTACCGGCTGTTCCTGTACCCCAACGAGGCGTACGAGAACACCGGCACCACCGCCGCCCCGAAGTACCAGTACGCCAGCCCGGTGGCGCCGCTGGTCGGCGCGAACACGCCGACCCGGACCGGGGCCAAGATCTCCGACGGCACCATGTACGTGAACAACGGCTTCTGGGACACCGCCCGCACCACCTGGCCGGCCTACTCGCTGCTGACGCCGTCGATGGAAGGCAAGATGATCGACGGCTTCGTCAACCAGTACAAGGACGGCGGCTGGACCTCGCGCTGGTCCTCGCCCGGCTACGCCGACCTGATGACCGGCACCAGCTCGGACGTGGCCTTCGCGGACGCGTTCGTCAAGGGCATCAACAACTTCGACGTGCAGGCGGCTTACGACGCCGCGGTGAAAAACGCCACCGTCGCGCCGACCAGCTCCGGCGTCGGCCGCAAGGGCCTGGACACGTCCAACTTCCTCGGCTACACCTCGACCGCCACCGGCGAGGGCTTCTCGTGGGCGATGGAGGGCTACGTCAACGACTACGGCATCGCGCAGATGTCCAAGGCGTTGCTGGACAAGGCCAAGCCGACCGACCCGCGCCGCAAGGAGTACGCCGACAACTACACGTACTTCCTGAACCGGGCCCAGAACTACGTGAACCTGTTCGACCCGTCGGTGAACTTCTTCCAGGGCCGCAACCCCGACGGCAGCGAGCACGCCCCGACCGCCAGTTACGACCCGCGCGAGTGGGGCAGCGACTACACCGAGACCGACGGCTGGGGCATGGCCTTCTCCGTGCCGCAGGACGGCCAGGGCCTGGCCAACCTGTACGGCGGCAAGGACAAGCTGGCGGCCAAGCTGGACCAGTTCTTCACCACCCCGGAGACGGCCAAGTTCCCCGGTTCCTACGGCGGCACCATCCACGAGATGGTGGAGGCCCGTGACGTGCGGATGGGCCAGTACGGCGGCAGCAATCAGCCGTCGCACCACATCATCTACATGTACGACTACGCCGGCCAGCCGTACAAGACGCAGGCGTACGTGCGGGAAGCGTTGTCGCGGCTGTACACCGGCAGCGAGAACGGCCAGGGCTACCCGGGCGACGAGGACAACGGCGAGATGTCCGCGTGGTACATCTTCGGCGCGCTGGGCTTCTACCCGCTGGCCATGGGCAGCGGCGACTACGCGATCGGCTCCCCACTGTTCACCAGGGCGACGATCCACCTGGAGAACGGCAAGTCGCTGGTCGTCAACGCGCCCAAGAACAACGCCAAGAACGTGTACGTGCAGGG
>DATJJB010000840.1:0-4493 GCA_035492655.1 Kutzneria sp.
GCTTCGGCGTGCTGCACGACTGGATCGAGTTCACGTTCAACGACGCCGGCATGTTCTGCAACACCACCATGGTGGACATGTTCAGCCTGCCGTTGGCGATCCAGCTGACCGGCAAGGCCGCCCAGACCACCGGCACGCTCGGCCCGGGCGGTCGGGCGGCGATCCTCAAGACGCTGAGCGCCGATCCCGTGTTCGGGAAGTTGGTGGTGGACAACGGACAGCGGGTGATCGCGCCCGGGCACGGCATCGAGGCCGGCCTGTTCCCGGCCGACTTCTTCGACGCCTTCATCGACCAGGTCTGGACGAAGTACGCGGCCACCGACCTCGTGGTCAAGACCGACACGAACACCTTCACCGGCCGCGTCTCCGGCGACGTGCTGCGGTTCGACAAGGGCGTCGCCCCGATCAAACGGCCGTCCACCAAGGATGTGCTGTTCTGCGACGGCGCACTGGCCGCCCCCAACGACGGCGTCACCGGCCCGGTCGCCGCCATCGTCGCCGCCGGGCTGAATCGCGGCACCCTGCTGGCCAACGCCAACCAGCCCGCGACCGATCCGAAGTCGTTCTACGCCAACGCGAAACCCCACCTGTACGCCAAGGTCATGCACGACAACAGCGTCGACGGGCACGCATACGGCTTCGCCTTCGACGACGTGGCCGACTTCGCCGCCTTCATCCAGGACCCGGCGCCCACGGCCATGACGGTGACGCTCACACCGTTCTAGGGTGCTGGTTGCCGGCAGGGGCGGCCGTACCCCGCCCCTGCCGGTCCCACTACGCCATCTCCAGGCTGAACCGCTGGCCCGCGTCGTCGATGGCCAGGATGCGCACCCGCACCTGCTCGCCGTCGTTCACGCTCTTGACCTGCGGCAGCAGGCCGTCGAAGCCGGCCACCCGCACGAACGCGCCGAACGGCAGCACCTTGCTCACCGTGCCGTCGACGACGTCGCCGACCGCGTGGCCGGTCAGGAACTCGTTCCAGGACATTCGTTTCTCACCTCCTCCCCATCGCGCGAGTCCTGTGTGGACGCATGCGCGTGGAGGCGGGCCGCGGGCCCGCGAGGCGGTCACACCGCGGCCGGGAACCCGATCCGCTGATGGCTCAAGGCCGACCCGGCAGTCACGTCGTCGAGCCTAGCCGTAAATGCGTTGACCCTCCAGTGGGTGGAGACTTCACCGTTGTGGGCGTGAACGGGGACGAGTTGTACGGGATCGGGGAACTGGCCAGGCTGACCGGCCTGTCCGTGCGGACCATCCGCTTCTACTCCGACTCCGGCCTGCTGCCCCCGACCGAACGCACCCACGCCGGCTACCGGATGTACGACATCCACGCGCTGACACGGCTGAAGTTCGTTCGCACGCTGCGTGAGCTCGGTGTCGACCTGCCGATGGTGAACCGGGTGCTCTCCCGCGAGGTGAGCATTCCGGAGCTGGCCGCGGAACACGCCGAGGCACTCGACGTCCAGATCCGGACGCTGCGGCTGCGACGGTCCGTGCTGCGCGCCGTGGCCAAGCGGGGGTCGAGCCCGAAGGAGCTGGAGATGGTGCACGAGCTGGCCAAGATGACCGAGGAGGAGCGGCAGGCGATCCTCGACGACTTCTGGCGGGAGGTGGACGAGGGGCTGCCCGCCACCGAGAACGCCGCGTGGATGCGGCGGGTGCGGGCCGAGCTGCCCGACGACCCCACTCCCGCGCAGGTCGAGGCGTGGATCGAGCTCGTCGAGCTGGTCCGGGACCCGGACTTTCGCGCCAAGACCCGGTCGATGGCCGTGGAGAACGCCCGAATGACCGAGGAGGGCACCGTCGACACCGTGACGAGCGCCTGGCAGACCGCCTACGAGCAGGCCCTGACCAAGGTCACCGAGGCCATGGCCGCCGGCGAGCCGCCGGATTCGGCCACCGGGCGGCGGATCGTCGCCGAGATGCGCGGGGCACTGGCCGCGTCGATCGGTCGGGACGACGACGCCGAGTTCCGCGTCTGGCTCGGCCGGCTCTACGACACGTTCGCCGACGACCGGTCGGAGCGGTACTGGAACCTGCTCGGCAAGATCAACGGCTGGCCGGAGTACCCGCACCCCAAGCCGGCCCGGGACTGGCTGACCGCGGCCACCCGGATTTGTCAGGGGTAGCTGGCAGGGTCGAGGCCATGGGGACATGGCAGCAGTTCGAACGAGAGGCGCCCGACCTCGCCGCGGAGGTGCGTCGGGTGTTCACGGCGCAGGTGAGCCACGTGCTCGCCACGGTGCGCCGGGACGGCTCGCCGCGAGTGAGCGGCACCGAGGTCGCCTTCGACGGCGCCGAGCTGACCATTGGGTCGATGCTCGGCGCCGTCAAGGCGCGGGATCTGTTGCGGGACGGCCGGTTCGCGCTGCATTCATGCCCAGGACCGGACGGCGACGCCAAGCTGTCGGGCATCGCGATCGTGGACCCGAGGGTCGAGGAACACCACTCGTTCCGCCTCGACCTGCGCCAAGCCGTGTTCACAGGCATCGGCGACGATCGCAAGCACCTGCTGATCCAGGTGTGGCGGCAGGGGCGGGAGGTGGAGCGCATCCAGCGCTACTGAACACGTCGAGTTCGGGCAGAATCGCGACATGAGCGAACCGACGCCGTCCGTGCCGGTGGTCCGGCTGCCCTCCCGCCGGGTGGTCGCCGGTGTCGTGCTGGCGCTGGCCGGCCTGCTGGCGATCGGTGGCACGTTCGCCGACCTCTACGACCTGAACGTGTCGGTGAACCTCGGCCTGACGTCGTTCGAGCACAGCTTCACGGTGTCGTCGTGGGTCACCAACTACCCCACCGCCGGTCTGCCCTTCGGCGAAGGCAGCCGGACCAACTACTTCGGCGTGCCGGCGGTCATCGCCGGCGCGCTGGCGCTGTACGCGGCCAACCTGCTGCTGCGCGGCCGGAATCCGCTGCAACGGCTGACGACGGTCCGGCTGACCGCCGCGGCGGCGACGGCGATGATCGCCGGCTACATCTGGTTCGCGGTCACCAACCTGATCGACTCGATGGGCACCAACGTCGGCTCGACCTTCACCTTCGCGGCCGGCGCGGGCATGTGGCTGCTGGTCGCGGCCGCGCTGCTCGGGGCGCTCGGCTCGGTGCTGCTGCTGGGCCTGATGCCGGAAGCCCCGATGGCCAGCACGCCACAACCGGCCGAGGACGAGGCGATCGTCTACCAGGTCGACGTGGACACGCCGCCGATGGGCTTCGAGGTCCCGGTCGACCTGCCGCCGACCGACACCTACCAGCCACCGGCCAGGCCCGAGCAGTCCTAGAACACGGACAGCCCGCTGGCCGTGGTGAACGTGTCCAGCGCGGCGACGGCCGCCACCGAGTTGCCGGCCGGATCCAACCCGGGGCTCCACGTGCAGACCGCGCCCCGACCGGGGATGATCGCCAGCACGCCGCCGCCGACGCCGCTCTTGCCCGGCAGCCCCACCCGGTAGGCGAACTCGCCGGCCGCGTCGTAGGTGCCGCAGGTCAGCATCACGGCGTTGATCTGCTTGGCCTCGCTACGGGACAACAGCCGCCCACCGTCGGCCCGAACCCCGTGCCGGGCAAGGAAACGCCCGGCCAGCGCGAGATCACGGCAGCTGGCCTCGATCGCGCAGTGCCCGTAGTACTGGGCCAGCACGGCATCCACGTCGTTGTCGAGGTTGCCGTGGCTGGCGATGAAGTGGGCCAGCGCGGCATTGCGGTGCCCGTGCTCGGCCTCCGACGCCGCGATCTCAGCATTCGTTGCCAGCGCGGGGTTTTCGGACTCGGCCCGGAGGAACCGCCGCACCTGCTCGGCCGCGTCGCCGGTCAACGTGAGCAGCCGGTCGGTCACCACGATCGCGCCGGCGTTGATGAACGGATTGCGCGGGATACCGTGCTCGGTTTCCAGCTGTACCAACGAGTTGAACGGATTGCCGGACGGCTCGCGGCCCACCCGCCGCCACAGCCTCTCGCCACCCTCGGCCAGCACCAGGGCCAACGTGAACAGCTTCGAGATGCTCTGGATGGAGAACGGCGTCGAGGCGTCGCCGGCCTGGAACACCTCACCGTCGACGGTGGCCAGCGCCATGCCGACGGCGTTCGGGTCGGCGCAGGCCAATGCCGGGATGTAGTCGGCGACGCGGCCGTGCCCGAGATGCGTCCGGGCGGCGTCGACCGCGTCGTCGATCAGCTCCTGGTAGTTCACGTCGCCATTGTGCTGGTGACGCTATCGGCCGACGTCGGCCAGGACCGGCTCCAGCACCGGCGCCGGCTCGGGCCGCCGCCGGCTGACCAGCCACCAGCCCAGCCCGATCACGCCGATGATGCCGGGGATCGAGTAGAAGGCGATCTGCTCGGCGCCGCCGGCGAAGCCCATCATCACCACGATCAGCCCGAGGAAGGCCAGCGCGATCCAGTTCGTCACCGGCGCGCCCGGCATCCGGTAGCTCGGCCGCACCAGCTCGCCGCGCAAAGCCTTCTGCCGCATCCGCATCTGCGCGATCAACACCATC
>DATJJB010000841.1:0-15743 GCA_035492655.1 Kutzneria sp.
ACTGGTTGTCCACCAAGGCGGACACGCTCGATTACGGCAACTCCACCTGGTACGACACCCCGCAGACCGGCTACGCCGACCTGTCGGGCTTGCAGAACCTGGGCACGGGCAAGGTCGACGTGAGCGCGTCCACCACGACCAACGGCGACCGCTCGACGACGTCGGTGAAGTTGACCAACAGCGGCAGCAAGGTGGCGTTCTTCCTGCGGGCCACCATCCGCAAGGGCGCGTCCGGCGGCGAGGTCGCACCTATCACGTGGAGTGACGACTATGTCACGATCTGGCCTGGCGAGTCGGTGACCCTCTCGGCCGACTACCGGACCGCCGAGTTGGGCGGCGCGCAGCCGAATGTGCAGGTCGCTGGCGTGAACGTGGCTTCGAAGACGGTTTCGGCCAACTAAGGGCAGTGCTTAGGGTGGCCTTTTCTCGGGTGAGTGACACGAGAAAAGGTCACCCATGTTGGTTACAAAGAGTGGTTCGTTACCCCCTCGGTGTTATGAGAGGGTGAAGCCGCCCGCAGCACACTTTCGAGGGGCGAACCCATGGCTGCACCGAACACCCACCTGCTGACCATCACGCAGGACATGCGCGACAACGCGAAAGCCAACCCGAACACCTGGCTGCACATCCTGGACCCGGCGTTCCGCCCGGGCGACCAGGTGCCGCCGTGGGGTGTCATCGGCTCGTTCCGGGTCGACGGGGACGGCCGGATCGACGAGCGCTTCGAGCCCAACCCGGACTGGCGGCCCTCGCCGGTCTCGGCCGGCATGCCGGCGCCGGAGACCCAGCTGGAGCGGGCCATGCAGCAGGCCCGCACCGGCTACCAGCCCGAGCAGACCGTGCTGGACGGCGTGCTCAACGCGACCCTGCTGGTGTACGCGCGCACCCCGGACGACCGCGAGCTGGCCGGCTTCCAGGACCAGAACAGCGGGCAGATCCTGGTCGCCGCCTGCACGTCCAGCCGGTTCGTGCCGGACGCCTGGCCGCACGCGCGGGCCGTCGCCGGCCGTGAGCTGGTGACCAAGCTGGCCGGCTGCCCGCTGCTGCTCAACCCGGGCAGCAAGCCCGGCGCGCTGATCCCGGCCGAGGCGTTGCTGGCGGCGGCAGGCGTGCCCCAGCACTAGTCTCGGCCGCGTGGCTGATCGACACGACTCCGGCCCCGGCCGCATCGAGGACTACGCGCTGCTGTCCGATCTCCGCACGGCCGCGCTGGTCGGGCTGGACGGCTCGGTGGACTGGCTGTGCCTGCCCCGCTTCGACTCCCCGTCCTGCTTCGCCCGGCTGCTGGGCGACGACGGCGCCGGGCGGTGGCTGCTCGCGCCGACCGCGGCGGTGACCTCGGTCAAACGGCGTTATCGGGACACCACACTGGTGCTGGAGACGGAGTTCGAGACCGTCGACGGCGTGGTGCGGGTGATCGACGCGATGCCGCCGCACACCGACGGCGCGGCCGACGAGCCCCGGCTGGTCCGGGTCGTGGAGGGCGTGTCCGGCAACGTGGAGATGCGGCTGCGCTGGGTGGTGCGGTTCGCGTACGGGGACTCCACGCCCTGGGTGCGTCGGGTCGACAAGGAGCACATCCTGGCCGTGGCCGGGCCGCATGCCGTTGTGCTGCGCGGAGATCGGCTGCCGTACCGGGTGCACGGGGAGCGGGCGCACGAGGCGGTGTTCACCGTCGACGAGGGCCAGCGACTGGCGTGGACCATGGAGTTCACCAAGAACCCGGACACACCGGCCGCCGCGGTGAATCCGTCTGACGAGATCGCCCGTACCGAGCGGTTCTGGCACGACTGGCAGGCCCGCATCACGTATGACGGACCGCATCAGGAGGCGGTGCGCCGTTCACTGGCCACGCTGAAGGCGCTGACCTACGCCCCGACCGGCGGCATCGTCGCCGCGCCGACCACGTCGCTGCCGGAATCCCTTGGCGGGGAACGGAACTGGGACTACCGCTACTGCTGGCTGCGGGACGCCACCCTGACGTTGCTGGCCTTCGACGGCTTCGGCTGCACCTCGGAAGCGCTGGCGTGGCGGTCGTGGCTGCTGCGTGCGGTCGCCGGCGATCCGGCCGACCTCCAGATCATGTACGCCATCGACGGCGAGCGACACCTGTTGGAATGGGAAGTCGACTGGTTGCCCGGCTATCACGGCGCTGTGCCGGTTCGCGTGGGCAATGCCGCGTTCCGGCAGCTTCAGCTGGACGTGTACGGCGAGGTGATGGACGCCCTGCACCTGGCCCGTGAGCGTGGCGTCGAGGAGAGCGCGGAATCCTGGGCCCTGCAACGGGGTCTGCTGCGGCACTTGGAAGAGATCTGGCAGCAGCCGGACAAGGGCCTGTGGGAGGTCCGCGGGCCGGACCGGTTCTTCACGCATTCCCGGGTGATGATCTGGGTGGCGTTCGACCGGGCCGTGCGGGCGGTGGAGGAGGACGGCCTGCCGGGGCCGGTGGAACGCTGGCGTGAGCTGCGGGACGCCGTGCATGCCGAGGTGCTGGCCAAGGGCTGGAACGCCGATATCGGCGCGTTCACGCAGTACTACGGCGGCCAGGAGTTGGACGCCGCCACGCTGCTCATCCCGGCCGTCGGCTTCCTGCCCGGCGATGATCCTCGTGTCGTGTCGACCATCGCCGCCGTGGAGAAGTCCTTGAAGCACGGCGATCTGGTCGACCGCTACACGACCGTCAGCGGGGAGTCCCATGTGGACGGTCTGAGCGGCCGGGAGGGCTCGTTCCTGGCCTGCTCGTTCTGGTTCGCCGACGCGCTGGCGCTGTCCGGCCGTCGCCAGGAGGCGGTGGCCATGTTCGACCGGTTGGCCGCGCTGGCCAACGATGTCGGGCTGCTGGCCGAGGAGTACGACAGCGAGGCCGGGCGGTTCACCGGCAACTTCCCGCAGGCGTTCAGCCATCTGGCGTTGGTCAACAGCGCCGCGATCCTGTTCGGCGACACCGCCGGCCGGCACGAGCGGAGCCGGCGGTGAGGGCCGCCACCGTCACCCCGGGCCGTCCCGACGACCTCCGTGTGTCGGAGTGGCCGGAACCCGTTGCCCTGGAAGGGGAGCTGCTGGTCGAGGGGCTGCTCGTCGGCTTCTGCCACACCGACCTGGAGATCATCAACGGCCGGATCGACTCGTTGCCGCCAGGCCAGGACCGGATGGTGCTGTTCCACGAGTCGCTGGGCCGGGTGCTCGAAGCCCCCGCCGGCAGCGGTTTCGTGCCCGGCGACCTGGTCGCCGGCGTCGTACGGCGGCCGGATCCCTTGCCCTGTGCCCCTTGCGCCGCCGGCCGCTCGGATTTCTGCCTCAACGGCGACTACACCGAACGTGGCGTCACCGGCCTCGACGGCTTCGGCTCCGAGCGCTGGGCCGTGCCGGCCCGGTACGCCGTCAAGCTCGCCCCCGAGGTCGGCGACTGCGGTGTGCTGGCCGAGCCCACCTCCATCGTCGCCAAGGCCTGGGACCAGATCGACCTCGTCAGCGACCGTACTTTCCACTCCCCGCAACGGGTTCTCATCACCGGAGCCGGCCCCATCGGCCTGCTCGCCGCCATGCTGGGCGTACAACGCGGGCTTGAAGTCCACGTCCTGGACCGCATCCCCCACGGCATCAAGCCCGAACTCGTCCGAGCCCTGGGCGCGACCTACCACCTGGAGCTGTCCACCGTCCCCGTGGTGGATGCTTTGATCGAATGCACCGGCGTCGGCCCCTTGATGTTCAACTCGGTCCTCAAGCTCGGCCGCAACGCCGTCGCCGTGCTACTCGGTCTGTCCACTTCAGACTCCGAGATTCCCCTGGCCCCGGCACGCCTCAACGACACCCTCGTCTTCGGCAACGCCTCGGTCGTCGGCAGCGTCAACTCCGCCCCCGCCCACTTCCGCACCGCCGCCGAAGCACTGGCCAAGGCCGACCAGGACTGGCTGCGCCGCCTCATCACCCGCCGCGTGCCCCTGTCGCGCTGGCCTGAGGCGTTGGCACCGCACGACGACATCAAGGTGGCCATCGACCTGAGGATGTGATCCGGCCCACACCCGCTTGGACAACCGGGGTCCCGCGTGTCCAGAGTTGCGAGTCATGACCACAGAGACGAACGGCGTGACACGCAGGGAAGTTCGCACGCACGGCCTGGTCGGTGTCCTGTGCACGCCGCCAGGCGGACCAGCGCCGGGTGTGTTGCTGCTGGGCGGTGCCGAGGGCGGCCTGCACGCGAACGACGCCGCACTGTTGGCCGGTCACGGCTTCGCCGTGTTGGCGCTGGCCTACTTCGGCGAGTCAGGCCTGGTCCGGGTGCCGCTGGAGTACTTCGGCACCGCGCTGCGGTTCATGGCCGAGCAGGAATCGGTGCGGGGCAACCGATGCGCGGTGCTGGGCGGCTCGTTCGGCGGTGTGGCGTCGCTGCTCGTCGGGGCGACGTTCCCGGAGCAGGTGTCCGCGGTGGTGAGTATTGCCGGCGGCGGTGTGCTGCCGCAGGGCATCGACACCGACGGCGATTTCTGGCACATGATGGACACCGAGGTGCCGCCGTTCACCTGGCGCGGCGAGCCGCTGCCGTTCATCGCCAACCCGAGCACGGCTGAGATGCGCCGGCAGGCCACCGCGGGCGAACCGGTGGCGTTGCGCCTGGCCTTCGAGCAGGGCATGCGGGACGCGGCCCGGCTCGAAGCGGCAACCATTGCCGTGGAACGGATCCAAGGCCCGGCGCTGCTGATCACCGGCGGTGACGACCAGCAGTTCCCGGCCGAGGCACTCAGTGACATCGCCATGAGCCGCCTGGCCGACGGCCGGCATCTGCGGTTTCCCGAGGCGGGACACGGCATCTGCGTGCCGCCGACGCGCCCGATGACCGACACCGACGAGCAAGGCCCGGGAGTGCGGCTGGCTCTGGGCGGCACACCGGAAGCCACCGTCGCCGCGCAGCACGAAGTCTGGCGGGCGGCGGTGGCCTTCCTGTCCGACTAGAAGAGCACCTCGATCTGGTGCGGCGGACCGGGCCGGGCGAACAGCCAGCCCTGCCCGGCGTCGCAGCCGATCTTGCGCAGTCGCTCGGCCTGGGACGGGGTCTCCACGCCCTCGGCGGTCACGGTGAGGCCAAGCGCGTGGGCCAGCGAGACCAAGGTGCTGACGATCTTGGAGTCGACCGGGTCGGCCCCGTCGGCGGCCCGCATGCCCTCCATGAACGAGCCGGCGATCTTGAGCTCGTGCACCGGCAGGTGCTTGAGGTAGGCCAGGTTGGAGTACCCGGTGCCGAAGTCGTCGATGGCGATCCGCACGCCCATGCCGGACAGCTGCCGCAGCGCCTCGAGCGGCTCGTCGGCGGTGCCCATGATGGCGCTCTCGGTGAGCTCCAGCTGCAACAGGTGCGGCGGCAGCGCGAACTCCTCCAGGATGGACTTCACGTCCGAGACCAGCGCCGGATCACGGGACTGCCGCACGGCCAGGTTCACGCTGACGAACGGCGTGGCGTCGCCGAACTCGTCGAGCCAGCGCCGGGCCTGCTGGCAGGCGCTGCGCAGCACCCACCGGCCCAGCGGCACGATCAGCCCGGTCTCCTCGGCCAGCTCGATGAACCGGTCCGGCGCCAGCCGCCCGAACTCCGGGTGCTGCCAGCGAACCAGCGCCTCGACGCCGAGCACCGTGCTGTCCTCCAACCGAACCAGCGGCTGGTAGTCGACGTAGAACTCGTCCCGCTCCAACGCCGCCGGCATGGTCGCGGACAGCGTGAACCGCGCGACCTCACGGGCGTTGCGCTCGGGATCGTAGAGCGCCCACCGGCTCTTGCCGTCGGCCTTGGCCCAGTACAGCGTGATGTCGGCGTCGCGCATCAGGTCGGCCGAGGTGGTGCCGTTGATCTCCCGCTCCACCAGGCCGATCGAGGCCGACACCGACAGCTCGTGCCCGTCGATGCGGATCGGCCCGGTCAGCGAGTAGAGCACCCGGTCGGCGATGTCCACAATGGACTGCGTGCCGGTCGAGCCCTCGATCAGGATGACGAACTCGTCGCCGCCCATCCGGGCCACCAGCCGGCCGTCGCCGGCCACCGACTCGTCGAGCCGGTTGGCCACCGCGACCAGCAGCTGGTCGCCGATGTCGTGGCCGAGGCTGTCGTTGATCACCTTGAAGCCGTCGAGGTCCAGGTAGCACAGGCCGATCCGGGTGCCGGCGATGCCGTCGAACGCCTTGCTCAGCCGCTCCATGAACAGCGCCCGGTTGGGCAGCGTGGTCAGCGGGTCGTGCAACGCCTGGTAGCGCAGGCGGTTCTGCAGCAGGTGACGGTCGGTCACGTCCTCGACCATGGCCACCTGGTAGGCCGGCTGGCCGTCGTCGTCACGCACCAGCGAGATCGTCAGGTGCGTCCAGACCGCCTCGCCGTCCCGGCGGTTGAAGCGCTTCTCCACGCGAAAGTGGTCACGCTCGCCGTGCAGCAGCTGCTCGTAGTAGACCCACACGCTCTCCGCGTCGGCCGGGTGCATCAGCGACCGCAGGTTGCGCTGCCGCAGCTCCGAGGCCGGGTAGCCGAGCATGTCCTGCAAAGACTGGTTGACCTCGAGGATGTTGCCGTCCGTGTCCGAGATGCCCATGCCGATGGCCGCCTCCGCGAACACCGCGCGGAACCGGGCCTCGCTGGCCCGCAACGCCGCCTCGGCGTGGTCGCGGGCGTCCAGCACGGCCTCGCGAATCGCCTCCTGCTCGTCCAAGGTCCGCTCCCGCAGGCTCTGCGCGTAGCCGGCGGACAGCGCGCCCTGCAGCGCGGCGATACGGGAGCGCAGATGCGGCTCGCCGTCCCGGCCCAGCTCGGTCAGCAGCTCGTCGCCCATCAGCTGCACGGTGCGGTCCAGCGTCTCGGTCCCGGTGAAGTGCGCCTCCACCAGCCGGATGCCGACCTCGTGCGCCGCCGACGTGCGGAACGTGTCCGCGAGCAGCGCCTCCACCAGCAGCTCGGTCAACCCGCGCAGGTGCTCGACGACCTCGGCCTTGGTCATCGGCACGTAGCTGGTGCCGATGATGGCCGAGGCCCACGACTGCGCGAAGGCCTCCATGCCCGCGGCCACCGGCTCAGTCACGGCCGACCGGGCCCGCGGAATGTCCTGCCTGGTCCACGTCATGGCTTGCGTCCCACCGCCACGTAGGCCCCGCTGCGCTCGGGATGCTCATCAAGGTCGTCCACCGCCTCCGGACGCCACAACGAAATGTCCACCACTCCAGGTTCCGCCAGGTCGAAGCCGGCTAACAACTCGGTCACCTCCGCCGCGCTCCTGGGGTGGAAATCGATCGTCGTGTTGTCCCGGTAGAGCTGCTCCGTGCGCTGGTAGTCCTCGAGGCCGCCCTCCACGGAGAAGTTGGTGAGCACGATGTGGCTGCCGGCCACCACGGTGTCCCGGTAGCGGGCGATCACCGCGGGCAGGTCGGCGGTGCCGACGAAATCCAGCACCCCGACCAGAAGCAGGCCGACCGGCTGGCTGAAGTCGAGCAGCCGACGCGTTTCGGGATGGCCCAGGATCACGTCCGGCTCGCAGATGTCGCCCAGCACCACGGCGGCGTTGGCCGAGTCGAGCATGTGACCGCCGTGCGCGATCACCGCGGGATCGTTGTCCACCAGCACCACGCGGCTGGACGGGTCCAGCCGGCGGGCCAGCTCGGCCGAGCCGCCGGCGGTGGGCAGACCTGAGCCGAGGTCGAGGAACTGCGTGACGCCCTGTCCGACCAGGTAGCGCATGGCGCGCGCCAGGAAGCGGCGGTGCAGCTGCATCATCCGCGGCAGCTCGGGCATCAGCTTCGCGGCGGCGTCCGCGAGCTCGCGGTCGACGGCGAAGTTGTGCGCGCCACCCAGGTAGTAGTCAAAGATCCTGGCCACGCTCGCGCTGCGCAGGTCGATCTCCGGGCGCTCCACGCGGCCACCTCTCGTCCTCGGCGTCTCCCCACCCGAGTAGGACCGATGGGGAGCATACGACCGGGCAGGCCGGGCGTCTAACGTCACGTTTTCTCCCTGCTGCCGGCCGACACCCGGTGACAGGCGGGCCGTCCCCCTTCACTGTGAAAACCAGGTGCCACGGGTTCCTCCCCCCGACAACGCCACGGCAGCGGTCCAGTGGACCACTCGTTCGGCGGACATGGTGACAGCATGAGGCCAATCACACAGGCTGCAACCGGCTACGCGGGGCAACCATGTCCAAGAGCACGCTGGCTGCTGCACTGTGCGACGCCGGCGTGACGATGGCGGTCTCCCAGACGGGCGCCTCGCCGGTCAGCGGCACGAACCGGGCGCGCGATCCCTTGTGCACGAAGTTGCCGGGCAGGATGGCCACGCCGAGGCCGTTGCCGACCAGGTCGAGCAGCGAATGCACGTCGTTGACCTCCAGCGCCACGTGCCGGTCGACGCAGTTGGCCGCGAGCAGCCGGTCCACGGTCTCCCGCGTGCCCCAGTCCGGGTGGTAGTCGACGAACGGCAGGCCGTCGAGTTCCCGCAGGTCGACGCGGTCGCGGGCGGCGAACGGGTGGTCCGGGCCGCAGGCCAGCATCAGCGGCATGGTGTCCAGCGGGGTGATCATGACTTCGTCCGGTATGCGGGCCGGCCTGGTCACGAAGGCCACGTCCAGCCGGCCGGCGCGGACCTGCTCGACCAGCGCACTGGAGCAATCGTGGCGGAGTTGGATGTCCACGCCCGGATGAGCCTGACTGAATCGAGAAAGAATCTCCGGTAGGTCCACAGTGCACAGACATTGCAACGTGCCGACGGCCAGTCGGCCGCGCAGCAGGCCCTGCACCGCGGCGACGGCGTCGCGCGCCGCGGCCACATTGGTCAGTGCCCGCCGGGCCTCCACCAGTAGCGCCCGCCCGGCTTCGGTCAGCTCGACCTGCCGGGTGCTGCGCAGGAACAGCGTGGCGCCGAGCTCCCGTTCCAGCGAGCGGATGGACGCCGACAGGCCGGACTGGGCCACGTGCAGCCGCTGGGCGGCGCGGGTGAAGTGGCACTCCTCGGCGACCGCGACGAAGTACTCGAGCTGGCGCAGTTCCACGATTGAGCATCCCGGGTGATCGAGCGAATCACTTTCTGCTGTTGGACAGCTTAATACCGTGGCAGCAGGGTAGGAGTCAGGTCAACAACCCACGAAAGAGGACCACGATGCAGACTCGCCGTATCGGCGACGCCCAGGTCAGCGCGATCGGCCTCGGCGGCATGCCGATGTCCATCGAGGGGCGGCCGGACGAGGCGCGCAGCATCGCCACCGTGCACGCCGCGCTCGACGCCGGGATCACCTTCTTCGACACCGCCGACGCCTACTCGCTGGGCGGCCCCGAGGTCGGACACAACGAGACCCTGATCGCCGACGCCGTCGCGAGCTGGGGTGGCGACACCTCCGACGTCCTGATCGCCACCAAGGGCGGCCACCTGCGCCCCGGCGACGGCAGCTGGACGCTCGACGGCCGACCCGAGTACCTCAAGCAGGCCGCCGAGGCCTCGCTCAAGCGCCTCGGCGTTGACGTGATCGGCCTGTACCAGTTCCACCGGCCCGATCCCCAGGTCGACTACGCCGACTCGGTCGGCGCCATCCGGGACCTGCTGGACGCCGGCAAGATCCGCTATGCCGGCATCTCCAACGCGAACCCCGAGCAGATCAAGCTGGCCGACGAGATCCTCGGCGGCCGGCTGGTCTCCGTGCAGAACCAGTTCTCGCCGGCCTTCCGGTCCAGCGAGCCCGAGCTGGAACTGTGCGACGAGCTGGGCATCGCCTTCCTGCCGTGGAGCCCGTTCGGCGGCATCCGGCGGGCCGGCGAGCTGGGCAGTCGGTTCGCCGTGTTCGCCGACATCGCCGCCGACAAGGGCGTCAGCCCGCACGTGCTGACGCTGGCCTGGATGCTGGCCAAGTCCCCGGTGGTCGTGCCCATCCCCGGCGCCAGCCGGCCGGAGACCATCCGGGACTCGGTCACCGCCGTCGACGTCACCCTCACCCCCGAGGAGATGGCCCGCCTCGACGCCGCCTGATGCGGGGAAGGACGCCTTCACTGCATCCAATGCAGGTAAGGCGTCCTTCCCTGCATCGCTAGTAGGCGAAGCCGGCCATCGTGACGGTGGTGGGGGCCGGTCCGTTGTTGCGGACGAAGCCGTAGGGTCCGGCCTCGCCGTCGGCCGACCGCCACTCCACAAAGGACACGTCGTCGAAGTCGACGGCCTGGCCGGCCACCGAACCCGCGCGGGTGGCCGCCAGGCCGAGCCGCAGCAGCACCATGTTGCCGCCGAGCTGCTGCGGCGTCAGGTCGACGGAGACCTCGTGCCACTGGCCGTCGGACGGCACGGCGAGCGGCCGGTCCACGTCCTTGAGGGCGGTGGACTCCGGATCCTCGGTCGGATCGGAGTCGTCGAAGTGATACGGCGTGAGCCGGAGCAGCGGGGTCGCGCCGTTGGTCACGCGGACCTTGGCCCGGACCGTGTAGGTCGGCTCCCCGTCCAGCGGTGTGCCGTCGGCGTTCTCCTTACGGTGCCGGGGCAGCGGGATCCGGGCCACCGGGCGGTTCAGCTGCTCGGCGCCGCCGGCACCCTCCACGTGCAGATAGCCGGCCTGGCCAAGGGCCCCGTTGCCGACGACGCCCTTGGACCAGTGCGTGTCGCCGTCGGGCCGGCCGTCCACGGTGTTGTCGGCGAAGCTGCCCCAGCCGAAGAGATCCTGGCCGAGCTCGACGTCTTTCCTGGGTCGCGCCGCGGTCAGGCCGGTGTAGTTGATCTTCGAGACGGCATGCGGACCGACCTCCACCGGCACCGACGTCGGCTTCGGCGGGTCGGCGGTGATCAAGGCCGTGCCGTGGTCGGCATGGAACTGGGCCGGTTTGGTGTCGGCGTCGAGCGTGATCGGCACGGCCAGCACCCCGTTCGCACCCCGCTGGGTCTGCACCGGCCGCAGGCTGTCGGCCCACACGCCCAGCACGGTCCGCTTCGCCGCGTCGCCGGTGGCCAACATCGGGCGGTAGCCGTCGATCTCCACCGGCACCAGCCGGGCCTCGACCAGCGTGTCGCCGTCCCAGACCGTACGCAGGAAGGCCGACGAGAAGGTGGACATGAAGTCCTGGTCGAACACGAAATTGCCCATGCTGTAGGCGATCAGGTGGCCCTTGTACCACTCGAAACCCTGCAACACGTGCGGATGGTGGCAGATCACGATGTCCGCCCCGGCGTCGATGGCGGCCCGGGCCATCGCCCGGGTGTCCTTGGCCGACGCGGACTGGAACTGGAAGCCGGTGTGCATCTCCACGATGGTCAGCTGCGACTGCCGGGACACGTCCTGGATCTGCGCCGGGGACGCGGTGTTGTCCCAGTGGGCCGCGCCGGCGTGGCCGCGGCGGGCCACCCAGTCCTGGATCTCCGGATAGACGTGGGTCAGCGACTCCCAGGCCGCGGCCTGGTCCGCCCTGGACAGCTTCTCGTACACCGCCCAGGCCTGGCCGATGGTCCGGTCCTGGCTCGGGATCCTGCCGAAACCCCAGGTCCGGAGCTGGTACTGCCAGGCGTCGTCCGTGCTGGTCGGCGTGCCGGCCTTGGGGTAGGAGTCGTTGACGTACGAGCCGTCCACGCTGGTGTAGGCCAGCACCGCGACGCCGGTGCCGTGCACCGTGGTCTGGAACGGCTTCTCCGGCTGGTCGCCGACAGTCGTGCCGACCACCGGAAAACCGGCCGTGGACAGCGCTTTCTCCGTGTCGGCGACGCCGTCGTCGAGGAAGTCTCGGGTGTGGTTGTTGGCCAGCAACGGGACCGTGACACCCAGCTCCTTGAGCCCGTCGATGCTGGCCGGCGGCGACTCCAGGATGAAACGCTTCTTCGGGTAGGCGTCGCCGGCCGCCTTGTCGCTGACCACCGTCTCCAGGTTCACGGTGCTCAGGTCGGCCAGCCGGAAGGCCGGCGCCACCGCGTCGACCACGGAGCGTGCACCCGCGGCCGCCGCGCCGGCCGGAATCAGGTCGGACTGGTAGCGGCGGCCGAACATCACGTCGCCGGCCGAGTTCACCACGAACCGCTTGCCGCCGTTGTCGGAGAGCAGCCGCACGTCGATCGTCCTGCCGGCGTCCTCAAGGCCCAGGATCACCGGCTCGGCGATGTGACCAGGGGCCTGAGCGACCGTCATGACCGGGCCGTTGGCGAGCCGCACTCGCTGCGGCTCACCGAGCGGCCGGCCGTTCTCGTCCACGACACGGACGGTGACCGCCGCCGTGGCCGCGGTCGGCACCACCTCGGCGCCGTCCGGACAGCGCCATAAGCAGCCGCCGACCAGGTTCGGCACGATGGCCAGGCCGCCGGCGACCAGCGCGAGGATCAGGACCAGGTGCAACCGCTTGCCGACCGACGCCACGGGCACCCTCCATTAATTAGGAAACTTTCCTAATAGTGGGAGCGGTCCCGGGACCTGTCAATGGTGCTGGCCGTGCTCGAAGCCGGCCGCCTCCGCGCCCCGGATCGGCCGGTCCTGCCGCTCCAGCACCGGCAGCGCCCGCCGCAGATCGTCCAGCAGCAGCTCGGCCAGGTCGCGGCCGAAGCCGTTGCGCACCACGATGCGCAGCGCCGCCAGGTCGGTCCGGTTGTCCGGGAAGGTGTACGCCGGCACCAGCCAGCCGGCCTGCCGCAGCGCCGCCGACACGTCGAACACCGAGTAGCGGGTGACCTCGTCGGACAGCGTGAACGCGAAGACCGGCAACTGGCTGCCGTCGGTCAGCAGCTGGAACGGCCCCAGCTTGCCGATCTCGCCGGCCAGCCAGGTCGCCACCTCCCGGCAGGACAGCTGGACCCGGCGGTAGCCGTCGAAGCCCAGCCGCAGGAAGTTGTAGTACTGGGCGATCACCTGCGAGCCCGGGCGGGAGAAGTTCAGCGCGAAGGTCGGCATGTCACCGCCCAGGTAGTTCACCCGGAAGACCAGGTCATCGGGCAGCGCGTCGGAGTCCCGCCAGATCGCCCAGCCGACACCGGGGTAGACCAGGCCGTACTTGTGGCCGGAGGTGTTGATCGAGGCCACCCGCGGCAGCCGGAAGTCCCACTCCAGGCCGGGGTCGCAGAACGGGGCGATCATCGCGCCGGAGGCGCCGTCCACGTGCACCGGGATGTCGTGGCCGGTGCGGCGCTGGAACTCGTCGAGGGCGGCGCAGATCTCGGCCACCGGCTCGTACGATCCGTCGAAGGTGGACCCGAGGATGGCCACCACGCCGATCGTGTTCTCGTCGCAGCGGGCCACCGCCTCGGCCGCGCTGAGCGTGAACCGGTCGCCGTCCATCGGCACCAGCCGGGCCTCGACGTCCCAGTAGTTGGCGAACTTCTCCCAGCAGATCTGGACGTTGATGCCCATCACGATGTTCGGCCGGTCCGTCGGCTTCCCGTCGGCTCGGCGCTTGTGCTGCCAGCGGCGCTTGAGGGCCAGGCCGGCCAGCATGCAGGCCTCGCTGGAGCCGGTGGTCGAGCAGCCGATCGCGTGGACCGGGTCCTCGGCGTGCCAGAGCGCGGCCAGCATGCGCACGCAGCGGGCCTCCAGGTCGGCGGTGCGCGGGTACTCGTCCTTGTCGATCATGTTCTTGTCGAACGTCTCGGACATCAGCCGCGTCGCCTGCGGCTCCATCCAGGTCGAC
Organism: Kutzneria sp.; assembly: GCA_035492655.1. Taxonomy (GTDB): domain Bacteria; phylum Actinomycetota; class Actinomycetes; order Mycobacteriales; family Pseudonocardiaceae; genus Kutzneria. The sequence goes on from DATJJB010000841.1 coordinate 13,588, forward strand.
ACGAAGGTGGCCAGGTTGAGCCGGGCGTTGCCGTCGAGCATCAGCTCGTCGTGCACCACCTGGTAGGCCAGCTCCGGGTCGATGCCCTCGGCCGGCAGCACGTCGCGCGGGATGCTCATCGGCTCACGGGTGAAGACGGGATTGACCGTGACGTCGGTGCGCCGGTCGTCGGAATGCCTGAGACCCATGGCTGCCAACGCTAGTCCCGGACACGCGGGGTCGCCCAGCGCGAGAAACTAGCCCGTTCGGTCTACTGTGATAGTCCGTTCGGTCCCCAGCGGGGAAGGAATTCGCCCATGGAGTCGAAGACGCGAACAGTAGTGCGGGCGGCGCTGGCCGGCGTGCTCCTTACGGCGGCGGTCGCCGTCCCGACGCCCGCGTCCGCGCGACCGCTGGCCCACCCGCAGGACGACTACGCCGGGTCGCAGATCGCCCGCCACGAAGGCCGGGGCGGCGGGCCGCTGCTCGAGGTCAAGGCCAACGACGACGCGCTCGGGCTGGACGTGGCCAGCTACCAGGGCAATGTGGACTGGGCCGCGGTCGCCCACAACGGCGGCACGTTCTCGTACGCCAAGGCGAGCGAAGGCATCTCCTACACCAACCCGTTCTTCGCCCAGCAGTACAACGGGTCCTTCGCCGCCGGGCTGACCCATGGCGCCTACCACTTCGCCCTGCCCGACGTGTCCGACGGGCCCACCCAGGCCAACTACTTCGTCGACCACGGCGGCGGCTGGTCGCGTGACGGCCGCACGCTGCCGCCGGCCCTGGACATCGAGTACAACCCTTACGGCGACACGTGTTACAAGCTCACGGCCGAGCAGATGGTGTCCTGGATCCGGGGTTTCACCGACCAGGTGCAGAAGCGCACCGGCCGGGTGCCGGCGATCTACACCAGCTACACCTGGTGGACCAAGTGCACCGGCAACAACGCGAGCTTCTGGGGCAATCCGCTGTGGATCCCGCGCTACGGCACCGATGTCGGCACTCTGCCGGCCGGCTGGAAGACCCAGGCGATCTGGCAGTTCGCCGACAAGGGCGTGTTTCCCGGCGACCAGAACCGGCTCAACGGCAACACGGACGGTCTGCGCGCCCTCGCGCTGGGTTGACGTTTTCGTTACCGATTCACCAGACGTGTGGTCACAGGGTTGACAGGTATTGCAGACTAGCGATTGGCGGCGGACCCGAGAACGCTGTCAGGCCAAGAGAGTTCACCCCTACGACGTAATACCGCTAGTCCGTATAAGTGAGAAAATCACCGTCTATCTGGCTCAAGTGTGAATCCTCGTTCACACTTCACCCAACGTGGAAGTTCCACGTGATCCGCTTCCCTGCGAGCAGATCGAGAGGTTCCATCATGAACACTCGGTTACTTCCGGCGGGCCGCGGGCGCCGGTTGTCCGCGGTCATCGCCGCCGTCCTGTTGTCCGTCTCGTTCGGCGCCACCACCCCTGCCGGCGCCGCCACCGCGTCCACCTGCGGCGGGAATCCACCCGATTCCGTGCAGGACGCACAGCACAACCACACCATGGGTTCCCAGATCGCGCGCCACCTCGGCCATCGTTGCGCGCCCACGCCCACCTCGTTCGCTCCGCTCGCCGCCGTGTACGGCATGGACGTGAGCTCCTATCAGGGCAACGTCAACTGGTCGGGCGCGTGGAACAACGGCGGTCGCTTCGCCTACATCAAGGCGACCGAGGGCACCTACTACCAGAACGGCTACTTCGCCCAGCAGTACAACGGTTCCTACAACGTCGGCATGATCCGCGGCTCCTACCACTTCGCCACGCCCAACACCACCAGCGGCGGCACGCAGGCCAACTACTTCGTCGACCACGGCGGCGGCTGGTCCGGTGACGGCAAGACCCTGCCCGGCGCGCTCGACATCGAGTGGAACCCCAGTGGCGCCGAGTGTTACGGCCTGTCCCAGTCCGGCATGGTGCAGTGGGTGCTCGACTTCAGCGACACCTACCACGCCCGCACCGGGGTGTGGCCCGTCATCTACACCGCGCAGCAGTGGTGGCAGGACTGCACCGGCAACCGCGGCGACTTCACCTCGACCAACCCCCTCTGGGTCGCCCGCTACGCCTCCGGCCCCGGCGTGCTGCCCTACGCCTGGACCGTCTACACCTTCTGGCAGTACGCCGACTCCGGCACCT
>DATJJB010000842.1:0-2854 GCA_035492655.1 Kutzneria sp.
GGTGCCCGAGCTGCTGGAGGCCGGCACGCCGTTGCTGGTCGAGCAGTGCGTGCCGATGCGCCGGGAGTTCGCGGCGCTGGTCGCCCGCTCCCCGTTCGGACAGGGCGCGAGCTGGCCGCTGGTGCAGACCGTGCAGGCCGACGGCATCTGCGTCGAGGTGCTGGCGCCCGCGCCGGACGTGCCGGTCGAGGAGTCCGAGGCCGCCCAGGAGCTGGCGCTGCGCGTCGCCGACGCGCTCGGCGTGGTCGGGGTGCTGGCCGTCGAGCTGTTCGACACCCGGGACGGCGTGCTCGTCAACGAGCTGGCGATGCGCCCGCACAATTCCGGGCACTGGACCATCGAGGGCGCTCGGACCTCGCAGTTCGAGCAGCACCTGCGGGCCGTGCTGGACTATCCGCTGGGCGCGACCGACAACGTCGCCCCGGCCGTGGTGATGGCCAACGTGCTCGGCGCTGCGGCGGTGCCAAAGATGGGCGTGGACGAGCGGTTGCACCACTTGTTCGCACGGTTCCGCGACGTGCACGTCCACCTGTACGGCAAGGCCGAGCGGCCGGGCCGCAAGGTCGGGCACGTGACCGTGCTCGGCGACGACATGACCGAATGCCGGCGGCGGGCGACGCTGGCCGCCGGCTGGCTCGCCGAGGCCGAGTGGGCCGACGGGTACGACATCCACGGAGGTAAGTAGCGGTGGCGCTGGTTGGCGTGATCATGGGCAGTGACTCGGACTGGCCCGTCATGGAGGCGGCCGGGCAGGCGTTGGCCGAGTTCGACGTGCCCTACGAGGTCAGCGTCGTGTCCGCGCACCGGACGCCGCAGCGCATGCTCGACTACGCCCGCGACGCCGCCGGCCGGGGCCTGCGGGTGATCATCGCCGGCGCCGGCGGGGCGGCCCATCTGCCCGGCATGGTCGCCTCCGCGACCGTGCTGCCGGTGATCGGCGTGCCGGTGCCGCTGAAGTACCTCGATGGGATGGATTCGCTGCTGTCCATCGTGCAGATGCCGGCCGGCGTGCCGGTGGCCACCGTGTCGGTGGCCGGCGCGCGCAACGCCGGGCTGCTCGCGGTGCGGATCCTGGCCGCCACCGACCCCGCGCTGCAGGCCCGGATGGCCCGCTTCCAGGCCGACCTGGAGCAGCTGGTGCTGGAGAAGGACGACGCGCTGCGACGCAAGGCACAGGCGCAGCTAGGTGAATGACCGCTAACATGCCTGTCAGCAACGTTGCTACTCGTTGGTAACAGGAGGCGTGCGGTGAACCCGGACTTCGGCATCTACCAGTTGGCCGAGGAGCACGAGGAGCTGCGGCAGGCGATTCGGGCTCTGGCCGACAAGGAGATCGCTCCGTTCGCGGCCGAGGTCGACGACCAGGAGCGGTTCCCGCGCGAGGCGCTGGGCGCGCTGGTCAAGTCGGGCTTCGCGGCCGTCCACGTGCCCGAGGAGTACGACGGGCAGGGCGCGGACTCGGTCGCCACCTGCATCGTCATCGAGGAGGTCGCGCGGGTCTGCGCCTCGTCCTCGCTGATCCCGGCCGTGAACAAGCTCGGCACCATGCCGATCATCCTGGCCGCGTCCGACGAGTTGAAGCGACAGGTGTTGCCCTCGATCGCCAGCGGCGAGGCGATGGCCTCGTACGCGCTGAGCGAGCGAGAGGCCGGCAGCGACACCGCGTCCATGAAGACCCGGGCGCGGCTCGACGGCGAGCACTGGGTGCTCAACGGCACCAAGTGCTGGATCACCAATGCCGGCGAGTCCACCTGGTACACCGTGATGGCCGTGACCGACCCCGACGCGGCCAAGCCGTCCAACGGCATCTCGGCCTTCGTCGTGCACAAGGACGACCCCGGCTTCTCGGTCGGCACCAAGGAGCGCAAGCTCGGTATCAAGGGCTCGCCCACGCGGGAGATCTACTTCGAGGACTGCGCCATTCCGGCCGACCGGATCATCGGCGAGCCCGGCACCGGTCTCAAGACCGCGCTGCGGACCCTCGACCACACCCGTCCCACCATCGGCGCGCAGGCCGTCGGTATCGCCCAGGGTGCTCTCGAGGCCGCCATCGGGTACGTCAAGGAGCGCAAGCAGTTCGGCAAGGCCATCGCCGACTTCCAGGGCGTGCAGTTCATGCTGGCCGACATGGCCATGAAGATCGAGGCCGCGCGGCACATGGTCTACGTCGCCGCCGCCAAGGCCGAGCGCGGCGAGCCCAACATCGGCTTCATCACCGCCGCCGCCAAGTGCTACGCCTCCGACGTCGCCATGGAGGTCACCACCGACGCCGTCCAGCTCTTCGGCGGCGCCGGCTACACCCGTGACTTCCCGGTTGAGCGCATGATGCGCGACGCCAAGATCACCCAGATCTACGAGGGCACCAACCAGATCCAGCGGGTCGTCATGTCCCGCGCCCTCCTGCGCGGCTGACCCGCTCCCCACACGTGGCGCCCGCCCGGTCCCGGACGACCGAGCGGGCGTCGCTTTCACTGCCGCCGTCGGGCCATCGCGCACCCGACGAGCAGCAGCCCGGCCGTCACGGCCAGGCCCACTGCTGTCAGCACCACTGACGTGATGCCCAGCGGCCTGGAGAGCGTGTGCGTCCCGGTCCCGATGAACACCCCTAGCGCCAGCATCCGCCACGGCAGCGACACCTGCCGGCGGTAGCTCCACAGCGACTGCCAGGCAGTCGTTTCTCGGGCCATTTCCCCACTGTAGCGCCAAAATCTCGGTAAGAAGATCCGTTCCCGGCCCCTGCTCGGCCGGGCTTTTCAGGGATTTCGGGCGGCTCGGTGTTCACTCAGCGCGTCCTCGAAGGTTCAGCAGAGTCATCGGCTGAACGTTGCAAGGGTGGTGACGACGCTGGTGGCAT
>DATJJB010000843.1:0-11104 GCA_035492655.1 Kutzneria sp.
ATGTAGGTACCGTTCCCGTCGACGACCGACGGCCCAGCCGTCCAGGTGCCGGTGATCGTGACGGTAGCGTCGGAGTTCGCGCTGACAACCAACAGGTTGCCGGTGGTCGGGGTGGCCCACCCGTCCCCGGCACCGATAGAGATGGATGCGGCGTTCGCGCCCTTGGCTATGCGTTGGACCGCCGAGAAGGCCACGGCCGCCCCCTACTCAGCCGAGCTGGAACGTGAACCCGTTGACGTCGTCGAGGGTGGTGACCGGGTTCGGCAACGCGGCCAACTGCGCGGCCGTCAACGCCCGGCCGTGCGCCGGGACGCTCACGTTGCGGGAGGCGCCCTGCGCGTTGGTCAGCACCACCGTGATGGAGTTCGCGGTGGTGTTGTCCGCGACGATGGCGCCCGTCTTCGTGCCGTCCTGCACGGTGACATACGTACCGTCGCGCAGGAGCCGGGTGGTCGGATCGTAGAAGATGGCCACCGCGATGACGGTGTTACCGTTACCGTCCCGCAGAGTTGAGATGATCTCACCGTTGAGTGCGGGCACGCCTGCCTCTTCCCTAGATTTGGGTGACCTCTTCGACGAGCCAGCCGTGCAGAACCACGATGTTCGACGCATTCGACGCGCTGTACGTGGCCTTCACCGCCCACGGCTGCGCCGAACTGTTGTCGACGTTCACCGTCGCCATCGCGACACCGGGGATGGGAATCTGCGTGACCGCGGTCAGCGTGGTGCCGTACCACAGTTCGCCCTGCGTCATCGTGACGACCGCCGTGTTGGAAACGGTGGACCGCACGTGCGTGGTGGTCCGCAGCCGCCACGGCAGCGTCGCCGCACCCGACGCCGTGGTCAACGCGACGTTCACCGCCAACGCGGTGGTGCCGAAGTACACACCGAAGACCAGCGTTGGCGTGCCCGTGGTGGAGAACGACCCGAACGCCTCGGTGCGCAGAACCGTGCCCGGCTTCAGGTAGTTCACCGGGATGACGCACGGCTGAGCACCGGCCGAGTGGGTTCCTTGGACGAGATCCTGCGGGCCGGTGAACGTGTCCGAGGTGACCGCGACCAGTTGCGGATCGTTCAGGACGTTGCAGTAGGTCTGACGAAGTGGCATGAGATCTCCCGACTACGTCAGCGAGATGGAGATGGCGCCGACCGCGATCTGGAACGTGTTACCGCTGGCCACGGAGATCGGGGCGCCGTTGAAGTTCCCGAACCAGGTTCGGGTACCGGCGGAACTGGTGAGATCCAGCGACTGGATCGACCATGCCCCGCCGGACGAGTTCGTCCAGGACAGGGCACTTGACGCGGGCAATGTGACCGCGCTGCCAGCCGACGAGGCCGTTGACGCGGCCGGCACCGCCTGCCCGCCGGTGGTGTAGCCACCGCCGGACGCAATCTCAGTTCCGGCTGCGGACGCCGTGGAGGTGCCCGAGTTGAGTCGGACCTTCATCGCCGTGCCACCAACCGCCGAGAACGACCCCGGCGCGCCGGACGCACCCGTCGGCGTCGTCGCGTTCAGAATGTTCGAGATCATGGTGTTGTCAATCGCTGCCATCGCCAGCCCTTTCCTCGCTGCCGCCCATTTCGGTGGCCATCTCCAACTCCATTGGCGGTCCGGATGCGACGACGTTTCCTTCGGGGTCGGTGACCAGCCAGCCGATCGGCTGCTCATCCATCGGGGTCTCCCATCAGGCGACGAACGCGCCCGCGTAGTAACGGGCCAGTTTCTCGGCCGCCGGGCTCAGCATGACGCCGCCCGAGTTGGGCATTGTCGAGACGGAGTAGTCGTCGATCGACTCGGACTTGGTGGTGATGTCCGGGCTCATGTAGGCGGCGCCGGCCGTCTCCACCACGGCACCTTTTACGTCATCCGGGGCGGTGGTGTAGCCGTGCGTCAGGTCGACCTCGACAAGTGGCGGTGGGTACACGGATCCACCCCAGCGGGCCACCCGATACATGATCTGCCCGATCCGGGAGAAGTCCGTGACTGTGACGCCGCCGATCCGGGCCGCGGTCACGGACGTGATCGGCCAGAAGGGCAGTATCAGTTCGCTGCTGGCGCTGCCCTGTGTCTGGTAGGTGACGGTGGTGGGCTCGAAGCGGGTGCCGGCCGCCTTCGCGAACAGTTCCGACGCGATCTGCAGCGCCAGGGTCGCGGTCGAGGTGTCCACGTCCTGCTTCAGGTACGACGCCAAATCGGCCGGCGTCGCGTACATGACCACGTCGGCCACCTCGCGTCTTCTACTTACGGACCGGGGACGTCTTGGCGGCCTTCGGCTCGACGTCGTGGTGGACGACCAGCGGCGTGAACAGGTCTTCCCGGCCCTGCATGATCGGATGCCCGGCGCGGACCACGATGGCGGGGCTGATGAACACTGGTGAACCTTCGTATTCGAACGTCATCGGCTCTTTGCCGACGTACAGGTCTGACTCATTCGCCATGGATGTCCTCCTTCGGGGCCGCGACGATGTAGGGCGCGTACCGGCCGCCCGGCAACGTGGCGGTGATCTCCCGCCAGCCGTAGTCGTACTCGGCGAGCAGCGCCTTCAGGTCGTCCAGGTCGTAGTAGCCGTAGATGCTGTGGTCCTCGATGAACAGGGTCGGCTTCGCCCGGGCCAGGGTGCCGGCCATGCCGCGCAACGCGTGCAGGTCCGCACCCTCAACGTCCAGCTTGATCAGGTCCGGCGTGACGCCGGCGAGCACGTCGTCCAGCGGCCGTGCCGCGACAGTGTCGCCTTCCACGACCCTGGTGGATCCGCCGGTTACCTTGCCGTTCGGGTCCTCCAACGCCATCCGGGTTTCGCTGTCCCAGGCGGCGCACTCAACCACGTCGACATTGCCGACCTCGTTGAGCGCGATGTGTGCCCGCAGCACCGCGGCCGTCGCCGGGTTCGCCTCGACCGAGATGACCCGGGATGCCTTGCCGGCCAGCCGCAGCGACCAGCGGCCCACGTGCGCCCCGACGTCGACGAACATGCCACCCTCGGGCAGCAGCCCGTCCAGCACCGGCGTCAACGACTCCTCGTGGCTGACGGCGATCCAGTCGTCGGTGTTCCCGCCGCGCTGGATCCAGCGCAGCCCGTCGGCCTCAGCGGTCGGGAGCTGGACCGTGCCGTGGTTGGGCAGCCGCACCGGCACCGCGCCGGTGTACTGCTCCAGCATCTCCAGCGCCGGCTTCCAGTACTGCGTCAGGACCGTGTCCACGTCGTAGCCGAGGGCGAACCCGCGGGCCTTCTCCCGCATCCGTGGGTCGCGGGCGTGCTGGTATGCCTTCTCCCACGCCTTGCTGATGCTCTTGATGATCGGGGCGTGCCACCACGAGTCGGCCCACGGGTGCCAGTACGGTTGGGTCTCCACCAGCCACCCGGATCCGCACAGCTCTGTGCCGGCCGACCCGTCGGACACCACCACCGGTGTTCCGCACGCCTGGGCCTCGAGCACTGTCAGGCCGAACCCCTCACCCCAGGAGCAGTTCGACAGCACGTCGGCGCAGCCCATCACAGCGGCCACATCCTGCGGCCCGTACAGCCCGGTCACCTGCGCGTACTGGTCGGTGAACTGCACAGAGTCCGCGATGCCCAGGTCGTAAACCAGCTTCATCAGGTTCACGCCGCCGCCCGTCTCCAGCAGGCTATGCACGAGGAGCACCGCGTCCTTGTGCCGCTTGCGGAACTCGGCGAACGCCTGGAACTGCTCGCCCCAGCCCTTCCGCGGTGGGGTCTTGTCCTTGTTCGCCGCGACGATCGCGATGACGAACGCGTCCTGCGGCACCTGCAGCATCTGCCGGGCCAGCGCCCGCTCGTCGGCCGACAGCGGCTTGAACACCGACGTGTCGACGGCATGGGGCACATACACCGGCTGTAGCCCGGCCTTCTGCAGTTCCCGCTCGCCGTAGCGGGACATCGCGAGCGGCTGGGCGCCGGACACCTGGAAGAAGTTCAGGTCGGCCGGCGGCACGGGGTGCGACTGGATCGGCGTCCACATCGCCGTGGCGAACTCGCGCAGCGGCGCCGGGTCGATAGCCCACGCGTCGTACAGGGCCAGCACGAGACCGGGGCCGTTGCCGAACACTCGCCGCGCATGCGGGGCGAGCACGTCGTTGGAGTATGGGCGCATGCCGGACGGAAGGACCAGGGTGCCGTCCCAGTCCAGCGGGCGACCGTCGAGGCCGTTCATTGCCGAGACGACGACCTCGTGACCGAACTCGGGCAGGCGCTTGGCGAGGATGGCCGTCTGGCCGCCGTAGCCCGAGCCGGCCCAGGGGGCATTCGAGTGGATGAGGATCTTCATTGTTGTTGGCCTCCCATGAGTCAGGCCGGACCGCATGGGAACGGTCCGGCCTGACGGCCTTGTAGGTGGGGGATCAGGTCGACTTGATCTGGAGCAGCCGGAACGCGTTGTCCGCGAGGATCTTCGAGCTGTTGAACCACAGCGCGAGCACCCCGCGCTGCCCGGTCGGGTAGCGGTTAGTGGCGCCGAACAGGTGCGGGATCAGTTCGATGCCCATCCCCACCCGGTCGACGATCAGGAAGCGGGAGAAGTCGCCCTGCAGCATGATCAGGGAACCCGTGCCGATCGACGTCGACATGGTGGACAGTTCGTACTTCGGGTAGCCGTTGAACTGCGGCCCCATCGTGCCGGACGGCCGGGCGAACGGGTCGCCGGCGGCCGACGCCTGGGCCTGGAACAGGGTCCGGAACCGGTTGAACGTCGTCTTGGAGGCGACGATCGACGAGTTCGCAATGAACCGCGGCGCCATCGCGTTCTCCAGCAGGTAGATGTCAGCGGCGGCGAGGACGCCGGAGCCAGCGGTCTGCACATAGGACGCGGTGCCCAGCGTGCTCACGATTCCGTTGGGGTTCGGCGCGGTGCCGTTGCCGGTGGCGAAGGCGGTCGCCTCCTCCACGTCCTTCGCGTCCTGCAGCAGCGCGGTCATCTGTGAGCGCAGCGCGTTCCAGGACACATCCAGTTCGATGGAGAACGGGACGAACCCCTGCACCCGCTGAGTACGGACCGACGGCTGGACCAGCGCCGGGTCACCGGTGCCGACCTCCTGACCTTCGGTGCCGCGGGACACGGTGACACCCGCAGACGAGACACCATCCCATTCCTTGCCAGTGATGGTCTCCACCCGGGAGATCTGCCGCAGCGGGTTAACTACCCCATTGCTCGTCAAGATCACGGTGGGGTCCAACTGGAAGGGTACGGCGTAACCGCCCGCCGAGTCGGTACCCAGCACCAGCGCCCGGGACTCCTCGGCCGTCAGCCCGGCGACCGACTGCCTGCCGAGCATCTTCCCGAACGCCCGGTCGTACAGCGGGGAACCGGTAACCAGGATCCGGCGGGCCAGGGTGCCGTTCTCATCGTCGATGGTGTCCAGCAATGTCGCGATCCGGGTCTGCGCGTCCTCCTTGGTGGGTGCGCCGTTGCGCCCGGTCGCGCCCGGGTACCGGGCCTGCTCGACGGCCCGCATCGCGTACTCCCGGTACAGCACCGGAACCTCGTCGATGTGCCGGGCCCGGTTACGGATCGACGCCAGGTCGTAGATGTCCCGCGACGCGTGAAACGCGGGACCGCTGGAACCCATCCGACTCTGGAAGCCCTGCTCACCGTCCAGGCTGAAGCCGGCCCGCGAGTTGTCGACCCGCTCCGTCGCGTCCGGGCGGTTGTCGTTGATGTAGCGCAGGTACTCGGCACGCGAGTTCGCGTCGTTGATCGCGCGCTCGTGCACGACCATTTCCTGCTGCAGTCCGGTCCACTCGGCGCGGGCCTCCTGCGGAAGCTCGGCGCCCGAGTATTCGGTGTCGAGTTCGGCGAGCCTGGCGCGGATCTCGCTCTGCCGCGCGACCCGCTCCTCGACCGTCATGATTCCTCGGTCGTTGTCCACGGATGTGCTCCTGTTCTGGTTGTTGGTGGGCGCGGCCGAGTGCGGGTGCGGCTCGGTACGGTGATGCTCCGGTGCCGGCTGGCGGCCGGAGCTGGAAGTTGTGCTCGTGTCTTCGCTGAAGTCGATGCCGTACTTCTTGCCGGCGGCCTTGATCCGTCCCTTGATCGCGGCGAGGTGCTCGGAGGAGTACTTGGCTGCGTTGTCGGCCTGGTTGATGTACGACCACGCCGCCTTGCAGTGCTCCTCGGTGTCGATCGGGTACCGCTTCTTCCCGTCGGCCTGGTAGCCGGGGTCGGCGTACTCCACGTCGCCGTAGGGCTTCTGCGGGTCCGCGGCGCGTGCGGGCTCCTGAATGGTGATCGTTTCGCGTTCCTGCGGCGCCTGCTCGACCTCGGTGTCGTCCATCTGCATCCTCCCGGTACGGACGCCGATCACCGCGGCCTGCGCGTAGGCGGGGATCGGGGTCGGCCCATACTCGATCAGCGCGATCTCCTGGCGTGTCACCAGCGTCAGGTCGCCCATGTGGTCCGGCATGTACCGCTCGAACGGGCGCAGCTGCGGATCCGAGCGCAGGAACACGCCCGTGTAGGACATGCCGGTCAGCGACCCAGACTTGATCGCTTCCAGAATTCGGTCCGCTTCGGGGTCCTTGTTGTACCGGGTGACCGTCAAAAGACCCGTTCCGTCGGCGCGGATCTCCAGCGGCTTACCCAGCGGCACCGAGTGCAGGTCCGACGGCGTACCGGACAACGTCTTGCCGTGGTTGTAGACCGAGAAGACCCGCCCGGCGCGGTCGGCGATGCTCTTGGTCATCGAATCGGGTGCGTTCTGCTCCCGGTAGTGCCCGTCCGAGTCGACGATTTCGGTGGGGGTGTTCCACACTGCCGCGTAGGCGACGACATCACGGCCGGTGCCGGCACGGATGTGGATATCGTCGAGCAGCACGGCGCGGGTAACCAGTAGTGAGTCGTCCCCGTCGAGTGCGCGCCGGACACGGCCGTCAACGCTCATCCGGCCACCGCTACCTTTCCGCTGAGGGCACGCGCCATCTCCCACGCACCACCTTTCGGTTACGTGGGCTGACGCCCGATGTCAGATCCCCATCAAGTCGGCCAGCGCGCCGTCAAGCTTCTGCGCAACACCCGACGAGTAGATGTCGAAGGAATCGAGCGGGCCGAGCTTGTTCTCTGCGGCCTTGACGTCCAGCGAAAGCAGCCACTTGCCGCCCGGGCCGAGGTTCACGCCACCAACGATGTAGTCGGGGCCTTCCTCCCGGGTCAGGGTCCAATGAATGTCGCCCCAGGCTGAGCCGTGGATCACGCCCTGCGCGATGTCGGCTTCCGGACTCGGCCATTCACTGTCGGGCTCACCGCGCGCATGCCGGGCTTTGATGTCGGCCCGGTAGTCGGCTACAGACTTCGGGCCCTTCACCTGAGCATCGGCGACAACCCGACGGAGCTCCCCGGCGCCATGCTGGTCCAGAACGACCGTTGCCCCGCCATTGGCTCCGCGCCACTTCTTCGTGCCCTCGGACGTGTCGACGACGCCGAAGCGGAGCCGGGGGCCATTCGGACCGTCAACTCTGGCCATGACCGTTGAGTAGTCGCCCCGGCCGTCGCCAACTTTGGCGCTGCCTGCTAGATGCTCGTCCTTGCCGAGCTGGATCCGGTCAGCGAGTTTCAGGGCGTCCTTGACTGCGCCGCCACCGACCCACTTCCCGTGTGGGTCGCGCGGCTCGTCAGGGTTGAACCGCCGTGCCGCCGGGGCGGCGGGGGCTTTTGGGCCGGCACCACCCGCCGGAGGCTGCCCGTTGGACTGCTGCAACTGCACCGACACCCAGTTCGGGTCCTTCACCAGCAGGTTGAAGTCGTTCTTTGTGACCGCGGCGATCGCCGACTCGCGGGTGAAGCCGGACGTGGACAGTTTCACGATCGTCTCTGCCTGCTTCTGCTGAATCCCGGCGAGATCCTCCGCGTCCTCCCGCATGAACGGAACCCGCGGGTCGTACCACAACGTGGCGCCCTGCGGCCGGCTGAGAAGCACCTCGAGTGAGGTCGCCGCGTTGGTCCACAGGTGAACCATGGTGCCGTCGGAGAACCGGCGGCGGGCCGAGTTGAAGTTCCCCGCGTTCAGCGAAGAACCCTGCAGCCCTTCGGCGAACCCGACCCAGCTCGGCGGGACTCCCGCCGCAGCGGCCAGTCGCGACTCGGCGCGGCCCTGGATCACCGCGTAGTCCATGTCCTTGAACGACGAACCGACCGGGACCGGGTCCGCGCCACCACCGAGATACAGTGTCTTCCAGGCGTTGAACGCGCCCTTGTGCTCCGACTCCAGCAGCGCCTTGAACTGCCGAACCTTCTCGATACCGACCGACGCGTCGAACTTGATCGCCAAGTTAGGCGTGGCCGAGTTGACGAAGAACCGGGCCTTGTGCTCGGTGGCCAAACTGTCCGCCATCAAGTCCCGCAGCACCGGGGTGATCCACGACATCCCCAGGAACCGGTAGTCCGGGTCAGGGATCGGCGCGTAGTAGGCAACCTCGTTCGGCCCGAACACGGTCATCTTGCCGTGGCTGGTGGTATGCAGGAACCCGATGATCTCCGCATCCGGCGCCTCGGACGGGTCGTCGGCGTCGGTCTGCGAACCCATGACGATCGTCACCCGGTCCGGGCGCAGCATCGACAACCGGTCACGCTGCGGCCGGGTCACATAGGCGCACCCCGCCACCGAGGCGTGGATCTCCATCCTGGCCAACAGGTCAGACGTCGTCCCGCCGTTCCACGGCCGCTCCAACACGGCAAGCTCAGGGCTGCCGAACAGGTCCGTCGGCTGCGAACCCTGGAAGCGGGTCCATTGGAACCGAACCTGGGAAAACGCTTGCAACCGGGCCAGCACCAGCGAGAACACCGGTCCGCTGCTTTTGAACCCGGCAACCGACGTCACGCCGACCGACTCGCGGTCGACCTGCCCCATCGTGGTCTGCACGAACGGGTAGGTGTTCCCGCCGAAACTGAAATAGTCGGCCCAGTCGTTTAGGGACAATTGCCCGTCACGCTGCCGCAGCTCGGCCAGGCCCGAGTTGATCCGGTCAACCAGTGGCACGGCTCACCCGTGCCCCCGGCGGCTTGCCAGCCTCGCGCCAGCCCTCCCGTGCCGCTACGAACGCCCACGCGCTGGCCAGCCACAGCAACGCGAACGTCTTACGCAGCACCCAGCCCAGCGCGAACAGCAACGCGCCGATCCATGTCAACAGTGTCCGCCCAGGTGAGATCTCGCGGGCCTGCCGAGTGATGTCCTCGACCGACAACAGTTCGTCGAGTGTGGTCATGTCGGGTTCCTCCGCTCATCCCCACAACGCGAACGGTTCGGGGTCCGGCTCCTGCTCAGCGGGCATGGTCATCGCCGCTTCCAGCGCGAGGACCGCACCGATACCGGCGTCGATCTTCGCCCGGTCCGGGCCTTTCACGAACACGTACTTCGTGCGGCCGTCGTCGTCCTCATCGCGGACACGGACCTTCCGCTTGTGCATCGCCAGCACCTGGGCGGACAGTTCCGTCGAGCCGTCGTGCGTGTAGGTCGGGGTCTCCGGGGTGGATGACTCGATCGCGGTGGAGAACCGGTCGCAGGCCCGCCACATCCGGGTCGGCTGGTTCGTGTCGAAGAACACGACCAGTTCCTCGCCGAACTCCTCCGCCCAGCACTCGATCTCGGTCTGCCACTTCGCCGGGTCGCACAACATCAGCCCGACGTCGTAGTAGGCGAACGTCTCGCGTACCCGGTCCTGAATCTCCGACCGCGGCATACGCCACGTCTTCGGCGCGTCCGTGGGCCGCCGCCAGACCTCAATCTCGAAGGTGTGCGGCACACCGTCCACCGTCGTGCAGCCGATCAGGACGGTGCAGTCATCGGAGATCGACCCGTCGAACCCGAGCCCGACCCGAGCACCGGCAGGAACGACGATGTCCGGCCGGGCCAGCGACTCCCACTTCTTCGTCTCAACAGCCTTGCGCCGGTCGTCGACGTTGTGGTTGAAGTAGAACCGCTCCGAGTCCTCCCAAGTGGACTCCGGGTCCCGAACCTCAGCGAGGATGCGGTCCAGGTCGATCCACCACGCGTCGCCGTAGGCCACCCGCAGGGCCGCCTTCAGCGTCTCGTCGTCATCCTCAGGCTTGACCGGTGGGGCCTCCACCGCGTCGTAGTAGATGCCCGGGGCACCGTCGAGGATCGCCTTATGGGTGGCCTCGGCCACCGAATCCTCACCCGGCACGAAGCTGTTGGTCGTCTCGTAGGTGCGGCCGCCCATCTTCGCCACGTTCCGGCGAAGCGTTCGGGCCAGCCTCCGGCCGCCGTTCGTGGGGGTCCATAGGTGCGTCTCGTCCAGCACCCCATAGGTGACCCGCTGACCCTCCCGGGTACCCGCTGACGCGGTGACCGGCTCCAGCTTGCCCGGCCGGTCACGCAGGTAGCAGCGGGTCAACCCAGCGTCGATCCGCAGCTTGTCCGCAGCCGAGCCGTCGTTCGCGGTCAGGAACTCGTAGATCGCGGCGTACGTGTTCTCGGTCTGGTCCTCCGACACCGCGGCGATCTGAACCCACGGCGTCGACGTCCCGCCAGTCCCCCACGGTCTGCCGACCGGCTCGCCGGCGGCGTCCCAGCCGTCGAACAGCACCTCGCCGGCCAGCTCGGCGATCGCCTTCGCGGCCTCCACCGGGGACTTACCGCGGCCCTTCGACCGCCTCGAGGCGCCGCGTCGGTGCACGAACCGGCCCGTTTTCGGGTCCAGCGCATACCACTCGACGAGGATCAGGGCCTGCTCGTCGGTGAAGACCAGCGGCTCGTTCTCATCCCGCGGTGACGAGAGGTGGTCGGACCACCAGTCAAGGAGGGCCCAGCCGAGGGAGGGGAAGTCGTTCTCGTGTTGCGGGCCGCGCCAGGGCACTCAGGCCGACTTCACCGCGCGCAGCCGGTCGTACCGGCTGGCCGGCTTCTCCTCCGGCTGAGCGGTAGTCGCCGCCGGCGTGACCTGCATCCGCAGCCTGGCCCGGTCCTCCGGGGTCGCCCCGAACTTCGCCGCCCGCAGCCGCAGCTCGGACGCGAACTCCCACCGGCCCTTCAGCCACATCGTGTGATGCATCAGCGCCGTGTCGAGCAGGAAGTCCCAATCCGTCTCGGTGAACGTCTGCGCCTGCGGAGACCGGCGCCACGTGTCCCACCACGCC
>DATJJB010000844.1:0-9754 GCA_035492655.1 Kutzneria sp.
GTGGTGGGCAGCGTCTTCATCGAGGAGATGCTGCACCTGGCGCTGGCCGCGAACCTGCTGAACGCGGTGGGCGGGCAGCCGCGCATCGACGACCCGGCGCTGCTGCCGGCGTACCCGCATCCGCTGCCGCACAGCGACGGCAAGGTGCTCGTGCACCTGAGCCCGTTCGGGCCGGAGGCCCTGGAGCTGTTCTTGAACATCGAGCGGCCGGCCTCGGCCGACGCCGCGCCGCAGACGGATCACTACGCCACGATCGGCCAGTTCTACGCGGCGATCGAGGCCGGCCTGCGTTCGTTGTGCGACCGGCTGGGCGAGGACGCCGTCTTCACCGGCGACCCGGCCCGGCAGGTCGGCGAGATGCACTTCCGCGGCGGCGCCGGCCGGGTTTTCCCGGTGACCGGCCTGAAGTCGGCGTTGGCGGCGCTGGCCGAGATCGTCGAGCAGGGCGAGGGGGCGGCCCGCACCGAGGTGTGGGACGGGGAGCTCGACGTCTTCCACCCGGACCGGGAAGAGGTCGCGCACTTCTACCGGTTCCAGGAGCTCAAGCACGGTCGGCGCTACCAGGCCGGCGACACGCCGCAGACCGGTCCGACCGGTGACGTGATCGCCATCGACTACTCGGCCGTGCAGCCGATGCGTCGCAACCCCAGTAGCGCCGACCACCCCGAGGGCAGCCCGATCCGGGCCGCCCAGCAGGAGTTCGACAACGCCTACTGCCTGCTGCTGTACCTGCTGCACGAGGCCTTCAACGGCTCGCCGTCGCAGATGGGCGCGGCCGTGCACCACATGTACGTGATCAAGGCGCGGGCCCAGCAGCTGATGGCGATGCCGTCGGGGGACGGCAGAACCACCGCCGGTCCGACCTTCGAGTACGTGCCGCCGGCGCGGCGTTCCTGACTTGGCTCAGACCTGGGCCATGACGAGGTCGGCCAGCGCGGTCTGGCCGTCCTTGTTCAGGTGCAGCACGGCATCCGGCCCCTCCTGGCCCGGCGCCAGCGCGTCGAAGCCGCGGTAGAACGGCGTGCCGGCCTGGCACAGCGAATGCCCGGCGAAGGTGCTGTTCAGGTGCACGGAATCGGCGGCGTACTCGCTGACGAAGGCGGTGTCGATGCCGTACGCCTCGGCCTGGGCGACGGTGTCCTGCAACGTCTTGTTCAGCTGGCGGGCCAAGGCGTTGCCCTCGGTCCGCTCCTGCGCGCTGAACACCGAGGCATCGCAGATCGGGTCCAGCTTGCCGTCGACGTCGGCGTCCGGCGACAGCTGGCTGCCGTAGGCCGACAGCACGATCTTGGCGTGCGGGCTGCGGGCATGGATGTCCTGGAACAGCCGGCCCACGTTCTTGGCCATGTCCGGCAGCTGCGCCGCGATGGCCTGGGTCGGCGCGCCCGAGCAGTCGGCCTGGATGCACAGGCCGCCGTAGGCGGCGTAGCCGATGTCGTTGGTGCCGATGGTCAGCAGCACCACGTTGGTGTCGACCTGCAACGCGTCGAGCTGCGGGCCCTGGCCGAGGAAGTCCTTGTACAGGTCGGAAGTGGCCGCGCCGCTGCACGTCACGTTGGTGAACTGCACGCTGCTGCCACGGGCCCGTACCCGGGCCACGATCTGCTCGGCGTAGGAGTTGTTGCTACGCCAGCAATTGCCCTCGGTGCCGGGCTGGTAGTCGCCGGCCCCGGTGCCGGACGCGTACGAGTCGCCCATGGCGACGACGTGCAGTGGGCCGATGTCGGCCGACGCCGCGGGGGCCGGCGCCGTGATCGCGGCGAACGCGGCCAGGGCCGCGATGGGAAGTCGCTTCACCTTCGCTCCAGTGCTCGAAACGGGTGGACTGCCCGGCGATGTCGGCCCCATGCACGCCATCACCAAACGATCATCACCGTACCCGGCACTCGCGAGTCACACCCGCGAAACGGCGAAAGTCGCGGCGGACCGTCCATAGTGGTCACTCCAGCGAACGCACCCGTGGCAGCACCTCTTGACAGAACAGGGACATCCCGTCGCCGTGGCACAGGAGCTGGCCGACGCCGGCCCGCCGGTACTCCATGATCGCCGCGGCCAGCTCGTCCGGCGTGCCGACCAAGGCCAGCCCGAGCGGGCCTAGGAAGGGCATCGCCCCGGTCCACAGGTACGGCCGCGGCCAGTGGTCGTCGTCCTCGGCCGGCGACTCGCACCAACCGCCGGTCAGGGCCACCGCCTCGGCGGTCAGCAGCCGGAAGCGTTCCCGTACCGCGTAGACGTTCTCGCCGGCGATCTCGGTCAGCGCGTGCGCGGCGTCCACCGCCTCGGCCCGGGTTCGCCGGCACACCACGGAGAACAGCAGCCCGACCTCGCGACCGGCGGCGCGCACGCGTCTTCCGCGCCCGGCCACCACGGCGGGCGCCGCCGCGAGGAGGAGCAGCGCGCCGCCGTGTCGGACCGCGAGGTCGGACGCCGCGCCCGAACTCCCGCTGAAATACAGTTCGGGCCGATCTCGTCGGACGGGAATTCGCCGATCCCGCCACAACGCGTCGCACATCGTCCAGAACTCGTCGTGTGCCCGGAAATCACTGTCGTAGGGGCAGGTCCCGAGCACACTCACTCGTCCGTCGGTCACCGATGAGAGCGTGTTCACCTGACGGACAAGATGGATCGGTGACTGCATGTCGGTACGGGGGCAGATCATGAATCCGATGGCCTTCGTTGCCGCGGCGAGGTGGGCCGCGAGTGCTATACCGTCCGGCCGATGGAATGCCGACGGCAGTAGCACCTGGTCGATGCCGCCGTCCTCGGCCGAACGGCAGAATTCCACCGGATCGCCCTCGGCGGGCAGTATCCAGTGGAACCGCGTCGGCGTGAGCACGGCCATTGCCACCCCCAGGAGGTTCGGTAACCGAATGCTAGGTCGGGCCGGTCTGCCCCGGTATGGCGTGTTCTCCCTAGTACGCGGTTGACGTGACGGCGCGCCGGCTGCGCCGTTGGCAGGAACAGCCTGGCCCGTTCGAGCCAGCGCGTTCGAGATTTTCGACAGCTGCGGTGAACGGATACCTAGGTAATCGCCGGCCCAATTGTTGCCGGTTGCACGCACCGCTGCCATACTCGGCCGCCGTCGAGTGGATTCTCGTTGACCGCCACCAACGTGCCACATGATGCACCCCTTTCTCGGTGAATAGCGGATCCAGCCTGTGAAGAGGTGTCCGATGCAATCGATTTCATCCGATGGCCTCGGGATCTCGACACTGGTCTGGACGCCCGCGCTGCTGGTGCTTTTGGTCGTATTGACCGGCCACTGCCGCGGGTGTTTTCTGCGTTTACCTCGTCGGGGGCGGCGGAGGGAGAATCGGCAATGCTTGCACATCCCCAGGTGAACGTCGTCCTCCAGCATCAGAACCGGCTGGTCAGGGAACTCCTGGCGACGCACCTGACCCGGGAGCCGGGCATCGCACTGGCCGGCACCGTGGCCTCGGCGCCGGAACTGGTCCAGCTGTGCCACCTGTGCCGGCCGGACGTGGCCGTCTTCGAGGCGGACACCCCTAGGTGGAGCAACGAGCGGCTGGTGTCGCTGTTGCTGGAGCCCGGCCGCCGGCTGCGCATGGTCGGCGTGCACGAGGTGTTGCCGGCGGCGTACGTCATCCGCGCCTACGAGTCCGGTATCAGCGCCCTCGTCTCCTACACCCGTGGCCTGGACGCGCTGGTCGCGGCGATCAAGGTGCCGTCGGCCGCGGTCGAGATCACCCGGCTGGACAAGGGAACCCGGCAGGCGCTGACCACTCGTGAGCTCGAGGTGCTGTACCTGATCAGCGCCGGCTACGCGCCGCGGCAGGTCGCCTACGAGCTCGGGATCAGCCTGCACACCGTGGAACACCACAAGCAGCGGATCTTCGCCAAACTGGACGTGCACAACCAGGCCCACGCGGCGGCGAGCGCGACTCGGCTCGGCCTGATGGCGTCGGTGATCGAGCTGCCGCGGCAGAAGGGCGGGCAGCTGCGGGACCTGCTCCGGGTCTGCGTCACCGGGCGCACCGCCGGCTGCCTGATCGCCGACCGGGTGCGGCGGATCCTGGGCGAGCACGACATTCCCGTGGTCGCCGAGGATGAGCAGGGCGTGGCCACCGTGCTGATCGACCCGGAACCCGAGGACTGGCAGGCGGTTGTGGTCAACCGTTCGGTGCCGATCGTGGTGGCCAGCCGAACGCTACCGCACCAGTACGTCCTGGAAGCGCTTTCCGGCGGCGTCACCGTGTTGCCGGCGACCCGCGTCGACGGCCTGATCGTGCCGGCCGTGCACGCGGCCAGCCAGGGCCATCTCATGGTGGACGCGGCCCATTCCCGGTCGGTGCTCGGCGGCGCGCGCGGCGCCGACCGCACGTGGTGGCGCTGGCAGCTGTCGCTGACCCGGCGGGAACAGGAGATCATCGCGTCCATCGGCCGCGGCCACTCGGCCAAGCAGACCGCCCGGCTGCTCGGGATTTCCGTGCGCACCGTGGAGAACCTGCAGAGCAGCCTGTTCCGCAAGCTCGGCGTGCACAGCAAGGCGGCCGCACTGGCCGCGGCCCAGGACCTCGGACTGCTGGAGGAGCCTAGCTGAGCTTGAACGAGGCGAGCTGGCAGTCGTGGTCGACCTGCTTGAACTGGTCCTCGTTCAGCCGCTGGGTCACGCCGTCGTCGTAGGTCCAGCCGGAGCCGAACGGGTCGGTGGCGTGCACCTGCGCGCCGTGGCGGGTCAGGCAGGTCAGGTAGGCGTGGTACTGGTCCAGGTAGTGAGGATTCCTCGACTGGTCCAGTTCTGGCGGCTGCAACGGCAGCTTGTTCTGGCAGGCCCGCTTGGCCTTGACCGAGGCCGGGCTGGTGTCCTGCATGTCCGGGTTGTCGGCCCCGGCGCCGCCGCCGGGCGCGCCCGGTCCGGCGTGCTGGTCGGTGCCGTCGCCGCGCAGCATCACATGCCCGTTGTCCTTCAGGCACACGTTGTAGTTGTGCCAGGCCGCGTTGATGTCCGCCTGGGAGCTGTCCATCCGCAGCTGTGGCCGGGCCGCATTGTCCGAAGTGGACGGTGAGCCGGTCGTCGTGGTGTTGTTGTTCGCGGTCGTCAGCGAGGCGACCTGCGGCGACTGGGACTGACTTCCGCAGGCGGCGAGCGCTAGCGCGGCGACCGCGGCACCGGCGTAGACCATGAACCTCATGGCCGCCACCATCGCAGCCAAATATGTGGAACCTGTCAGCGAATTGTGCTGCCGCGAAAAGCCGTGCGGTAGGCGGTCGGCGTGGTCGCCGACTCGCGGGCCAGGTGGAGTCGCAGGTTGGCGGCCGTGCCGAGGCCGCAGCGGCGGGCGATCTCGTCGATCGGGAGTGCGGTCGCCTCCAGCAGCCGGCGGGCCTCCAACAGGCGCTGCGCGGTGAGCCAGCGCAGCGGCGTCAGCCCGGTCTCGGCCCGGAAGTGCCGGGCGAAAGTCCTTGGCGCGTAACCGGCATGGCGGGCCATGTCGTCCACAGTGGTCGGTTCGTGCAGGCGTTCGACGACCCAGGCGCACGTGTCGGCCAGGCCCGCGCCGTCCGGGATGGGCCGGTCGACGAACTGGGCCTGGCCGCCGGAGCGATGCGGGGCGACGACCATGCGGCGGGCGACCCTGCCGGCGTGGTCGGCACCGTGATCGGTGCGGTACAGGTGCAGGCAGAGGTCGATCGCCGCCGCCACGCCGGCACTGGTCAGCACCTCGCCCTCGTCGACGTACAGCACGTCGGGGCGGACGTCGATCTTGGGGAAGCGGGCCGCGAGCTCGTCGGCGTCCCGCCAGTGCGTGGTCGCCGTGCGGCCGTCCAACCGGCCGGCCGCGGCCAGCGCGAACGCCCCCGTGCAGACCGAGACCATGCGGCCGGTCGCGTTTCGCAGGGCGTCCAGTACCGGTTCCGGCGGGGCGTCCAACGGAAAGAATCCCGGCACGATGACCGTATCGGCGCTGGTCAGGGCGTCGAGACCGGCCGTGGCCTCGATGCTGAAGCCGGTGGTCGTTGGCACCGGGCCGGGGATTGCCGCGCAGACCGTGAACTCGTAGCGGTCCTGCTCGTCGCGGTGCCCGAAGATCTGCGCCGGCACGGACAGGTCGAAGGCGACCACGTCCGGCAGGGCCAGGGCGGCGATCCGATGCATGGCAGAATCCTAGCGAAGTGGGGCAGTCCTGCCACTCGTTCTGGGCGATTCTCGCTGCGAGGGTGGTGGGCATGGACATCGGCTCGCTCGTCTTCGACGACATGGACCAGATCGACTTCACCGGCCCGTTCGAGGTGCTGTCCCGCCTGCCGGGCTCGACCTACCGCGTCTACGGGCTCACCGGCGCGCCGGTGCGGGACGTGCGTGGCCTGACGATCACGCCCGACGCGGCGATCGCCGACGCGCCCGCGCTTGACGTGCTGCACGTGCCCGGCGGGCGTGGCGTCGACGTGCTGATGGAGCACGAGGAAGTGTTGGCCTGGCTGCGAAAGCAGAGCGGCAACGTGGTGCTGTCGGTGTGCACCGGGGCGCTGCTGCTCGGCGCGGCCGGGCTGCTGGCCGGCCGTCGGGCCACCACGCACTGGGCCTCGCACCACCTGCTGGCCGAGTTCGGGGCCGAGGCCGTCGACCAGCGGGTCGTGGTGGACGGCGACTGGATCTTCGCCGCCGGCGTGACGTCCGGTATCGACGGCGCGCTGACGCTGGCCGCCCGGCTGTGCGGAGACGAAGTGGCGCAAGGACTTCAGCTGTACATGGAGTACGCGCCGGAGCCGCCGTTCGACGCCGGCACGCCCGCGACCGCGCCGGCGACCGTGCTGGCCAGGGCGCGGGCCGATATGGCACCGGTCACGGAGCGCCGGTTGGCCACGATCCGCCGGATAGTGTCGGGGCATGCTCACCCTTGACGACGTCCAGGACGCGGCGGCCCGGTTGAAGGGCGTCGCGCACCGCACACCGGTGCTGCGTTCCCGCACGCTCGACGGGCAGGCCGGCGCCGAGGTCTTCCTCAAGTGCGAGAACTTCCAGCGCATCGGGGCGTTCAAGTTCCGCGGCGCCTACAACGCCGTCTCCCGGCTGACGCCGGAGCAGCTGGCGCGGGGCATCGCCGCCTACTCTTCCGGCAATCACGCCCAGGCCGTCGCCCTGTCGGCCCGGGAATTCCGCAGCACCGCGGTGATCGTGATGCCCGCGGACACCCCTCAGTCCAAAGTGGACGCAACCCGTGGCTACGGCGCGGAGATCGTCACCTACGACCGTTACACCGGCGACCGGGTGGCGATCGGCAACGCCTTGGCCGAAGAGCGCGGCCTGGCGCTGATCCCGCCGTACGAGCACCCGCACGTGATGGCCGGACAGGGCACCGCCGCACTGGAGCTGATCGAGGAGTCCGGTTCCTTCGACACGCTCGTGGTGCCCATCGGCGGCGGTGGGCTGATCGCCGGCAGCGCCACCGCGGCCAAGGGGCTCGACCGTCGGATCCGGGTGGTGGGCGTGGAACCCGAGTTCGGCAACGACACCAAGCTGTCGCTGGCCGCGGGGCACCGGGTGTCCGTTCCGGTGCCCCGGACCATCGCCGACGGCCAGGCCGCCGACACTCCGGGCGAGCTGACCTTCGCCGTGAACCAGCGGTTGGTCGACGACATCGTGCTGGTCACCGACGACGAGATCCGCGCAGCCATGCGGTTCGCCTTCGAGCGCCTGAAGATCGTGCTCGAGCCCAGCGGCGCGTCGTCGCTGGCGGCCGTGCTGCGCGGCGATTTCACCGGCCGGGTCGGGGTGATCCTGTCCGGCGGCAACATCAGCCCCGAGCGGTTCGCCGAACTGCTCGGCTAACAGCCGACGCCGCCCGGCTGGAGCCAGGCGAAGGCGGCGAAACGCTGGCCCGGCACGTCCGACTCGGTGAAGTAGCCGCCGAACATCTGGGTGCTCTGCAGGCGGTTGGCGAAGTAGAGCGTGTAGGTCTGCGTCACGCCGCCGAAGCTGAGCGGCCGGACGAAGGTCAGGGTGTGCGTGGCCGGATCCCAGGTGCGCTGGGCGATCGGCTCGGTGCGGCCGAGTTCGTCGTACCGCAGCGTGATCTCCGGGACCTGGCACTGGGTGAACTGCACGACCATGCGGCCGGTCCAGCCGTTGCCGTTGAAGCCGTAGCCGCCGACCAGGCCGTCCGGCAGGGTGTCGTCGGCCTTGAGCGACCGCAGCCGCGGCGTGCCCAGCGGCAGATAGTCCTTGGCGTACACGCCGTAGCTCTGTCCGGGCACATCGGACTGGGTGAAGAAGCCGCCGAACACCGGGGAGTTCGGCTTGTGGTCGCCGAGGTAGAGCGTGTACGTCTGGCTGTTGTTCCACGCCAGCGGCCGGGTGATCGTCAGCGTGTGGCCCGACCAGCTGCCGGTCAGCCGCTCGTCGCGGCCCAGCTCGGTGTAGTGCATGGTGACCGCAGGCGCGCCGGACGCCGAATTGGACACGACAAGCGTGCCGGCCCAACCGTTTCCGTTGAACGCGTAGCTGCCGTCGATTGTGGACGTGGCGGCCGACGCCGGCGCGCCGACCGCCACGAGTGCGACCGTCGCGGCGGCGACGGCCAGGGTTTTCAGGGACATGCCGGGATCTTCGCCACCGGCGTCGACGCCGGCAATGTCCCTAGGTGCAGACCTTTTCTTGCACCCCAACAGTTTTGTGTCGGCGACACCCGGCCGAGCGCGGGGGCCGGGTGTCGCTCGACTTCGACGCTACGCCGAACGGCCCACCGTGCATCCGAATGCCGACCGACCAGCGGAACGGTTCTGCCTGAACGGTCGCCGAACGCACGGGTTCCGCTCGCGCGGCTGGTCAGGCCTGCCTGCCCGGCCACCCGTGCCGATGTCGGCGGATCCGGTCAGCGAGCGGCCAAATTTATTAGGTTTTATTGACATTCATCCGATGTTTGGCCAGGCTGCGGGGCGACACCAGGATCGCCTCAGGAGGTCGACGATGACCGAGTCAGCTGGCCACACCCGGCGGGACGCGCTCCGCCTCGGCGGCGTTTTGGGCGTAGCCGCCGCGATGACGGGCCTGCGGCCGTTCACCGCGCAGGCCGACCCGGTCCGGCCGGCGGACGCCCACGTGGTGTCCGACACCGACGCGACGGCGCTCTGGTACCCGGCGCCGGCCGAAGAAGGTCGGATCATCGAGCAGGGCCTGCCGGTGGGCAACGGCCGGCTCGGCGGCCTCGTCGGCGGCGATCCGGGCAGCGACTTCGTCTACCTCAGCGACATCACGCTGTGGGCCGGCGACGTCAACGACGTCGTGCAGGACGACGGACAGCTGAACTACGACTCGGTGCACTTCGGCAGCTACGGCCAACTGGCCAGAGTGGGCGTCGACGTGCCCGCGCATGCCCTGTCGGCGGTCAAGGACTACCGGCGGCGGCTGGACCTGAGCAACGGTGTCGTGACCGCCAGCTACACGTACAAGGGCGCGCACTACCGCCGCGAGGTGTACAGCAGTCATCCCGACGACGTGCTGGTGATCCGCCTGACGCAGACCGGTGGCGGCAGCTACACGGGCTCCGTGTCGCTGGCCGGCACCCACGGCGAGACGACGACCGGCTCCGGCGGCGCGATCTCCTTCGCCGGCACGCTCGGCAACGGCCTCAAGTACGCCACCGTCGTCGCTGCCAGCGCCAAGGGCGGCAGCGTTTCCGTGCAGGGCAACAAGGTTGCGTTCACCGGCTGCGGCGAGGTGTTGATCGTCGTCAGCGGCGGCACCAACTACGCCGCCACGCCGGCGACCGCCTTCAAGGACGCCGCCGTCGAC
>DATJJB010000845.1:0-5481 GCA_035492655.1 Kutzneria sp.
CTTGCCGTGCAACTGCTGCGCGGTGGCCAGCCCGCCACGGCCGTCGCCGGAGACGTACAGCGCGGCCTTCTGGTGCGGGTTCTCGCCGTACCGCAGCACATTGGACCGGTCCCAGGTGGCGCCGACCCAGCCGGGGAAGCCTGAGTCCTCGTCGTCGGGCGCGAGCACGTTGCCCATCCAGGACGCCACGGCGACGTCGTAGGACGCGGTGTGCCGGTACGCGGCGGCGGCCAGCCGCTGCCGGTCGGCCAGCGTGAAGCCGCCGGCCTTGACGTTGTCCAGCACCCACTCGTAGCGGGCCGGGTCGACCACGACGGCGACGCTGGGGTGGTTCTTGGCCGCGGCCCGCACCATGGCCGGCCCGCCGATGTCGATCTGCTCGACGCACTCGTCCGGGCTCGCGCCGGAGGCCACGGTCTGGGTGAACGGGTACAGGTTCACCACGAGCAGGTCGAACGCGGCGATGCCGAGCTCGTCGAGCTGCCGCAGGTGGTCGGGCTTGCGGGTGTCGGCCAGCAGGCCGGCGTGCACGCTGGGGTGCAGCGTCTTGACCCGGCCCTCCAGCGACTCGGGGAACCCGGTCACCTGCTCGACCGGCACCACCGGCACGCCCGCGTCGGCGATCGCCTTGGCGGTGCCGCCGGTGGAGACGATCTCCACCCCGGCCGCGTGCAACCCGGTGGCCAGCTCCAGCAGTCCGGCCTTGTCCGAAACGCCGATCAGCGCGCGGCGCACGGGACGGCGCTGCACGGTTCCTGCCTCGGTCACGGGATGCTCACCTTTCGTCCGTCAAGGGTCCAGCCCTCACGGGCCAGTCGGGCGACCACGTCGACCAGCAGTCGGCGCTCCACCTTCTTGATGCGTTCGTGCAACGTGGCCTCGTCGTCGCCGGGCTCCACCGGCACCGCCTCCTGAGCCACCACCGGCCCGGTGTCCACGCCGTTGTCCACCAGGAACACCGTGCAGCCGGTGACCCGCACGCCGTAGGCCAGCGCGTCGCGCACGGCGTGCGCGCCGGGGAAGGCCGGCGACAGCGCCGGGTGCGAGTTGAGCACGCGGTCGCCGAAGCGGTTCATGAACGGCTCGCCGAACAGCTTCATGAAGCCGGCGGTCACGATCAGGTCCGGGTTCAGCGTGCCGACCAGGTCGGCCAGCGCCTGGTCCCAGGCCGCCCGGTCCGGGAAGTCGCGCAGTTTCAGGACATGCGTGGGCACGCCGGCACGCTCGGCGCGGGCCAGCCCCTCGATGCCGTCCCGGTCGGCGACGACGGCCACGATGTCCGCCGGGTAGTCGTCGGTCGCGGCGGCGTCCAGCAGGGCCTGCAACAGGGTGCCGGAACCGGAGACGAACACGACGACGCGGGCGCGATGCAGAGTGCTCAGGGTCTTCTCCTGGCGAGCCGGGTCACGGTCGAGGCCAGCGTAAGTGGTCGGGTTCGCGGGCTCACGCCCAGGTCCGGCTACGTGTGGTCGGGCCGCGCCGTCGAGTGATCCGCATCGCCGTCGGCCTCGTCGGCCCCGTTCCCGGCCGCGTCCTCGGCGGCCAGCTCGGCGTCGGCCTCGGCCTCCAGCTCGGCCAGGACGTCGTCCTCGAACTCGGCCTCTTCGAGGTCGTCGTCGAGCTCCTCGTAGTCCTCGTCGTCGGCCGGTTCCTCGTCGTCGTCCTCTTCGCCGGGGTCGTACTCGTAGCTCTCGGGCTCGTCGTCGAGGTCGTCGTCGTAGTCCTCTTCGACGTCTTCGTCGGCGACGAGGTCTTCGGGTTCGACCTCGGGATCGGCATCGGCG
This sequence comes from Kutzneria sp., assembly GCA_035492655.1. Lineage (GTDB taxonomy): Bacteria > Actinomycetota > Actinomycetes > Mycobacteriales > Pseudonocardiaceae > Kutzneria. The sequence continues at coordinate 1,785 of DATJJB010000845.1, forward strand.
CCGGTTTCGGAACCGGCATCGGGAGCCGTCTCCGGTTCCGGAACAGTTACTGGCTCGGGTTGCTGGCTCGGTGAGCCAGCAACGGGCACCGGGCGCACGTTCCGCGCCGGTTTCGGGCCCGCGAGCACGGCCACCAGCCCGGCCGGGATCAGCACCCAGCCCAGCGCCACCGCGCCGACCAGGCCGGCCGGCACGGTCACCGGGCTGAACACGCCGCCGCCGAGCCGACCACCGGTCAGCGCGGCCAGCAGGAACGCCGTCCCACCGACCACGGCCGCCGCGACAGCGACACCGCGCAACCGGGCCAGCGGGCGCGGCGCGATCCGGCGGCAGGCCCAGCCCAGGAACAGGCCGACCACCAGCGGCGCGATCATCAGGCCCAGCAACGTCCGGCTCTGGTGCTCGGGGACCGCGGCGAACAGCGGCACCGGCGGCAGCTTGGTGATGGTCAGGTGCAGCGGCGTCACCGAGAACGTGCCCATGGTGAAGCCGGGGCCCATGGCGAAGGCCAGCGCACCCACGATGGCGTTGGGCAGGTACGCGACCGTCAACAGGAACATGCCGAACTCGCTGCCCAGCTCGGTGCCGGTCTGCTCGAACACGGCCGTCGCCGTCGTCCAGTGCGTGACCAGGCCGAAGGCCAGCACCAGCGCGCCGGCCGCGGACATCGCCGCCACGCCGGCCGCACCGGCCCGTAGGCCGCGCACGACCACCGGGTCCACCCGCGACAGCGCCGCGTCCAGCAGGCAGCAGCGCCGCACCACGCCGATCGTCGCCGCCAGCGCCGACACCGCGCCGCAGCCGAAGAACGCCGCCGGCGGGCTCACCGTCAGTGGGCCGCCGCGCAGCACCAGTGCGATCGTCATGCCCACGATGGCGTGCGCACCCGCGATCGGGAACACCACCAGCCGCGCCTGCGACGGCTCGTGCAGGTGCAACCGTCCCGCCGCGCGTGACGCCGAGCGGGCCACCAGCACCATCAGCAGCGCCGTCGGCAGCAGCGGCAGCACCGCGAACGAGTGCGTGCCCAGTCCCAGCGGCACGTGGTGCGCCGCCAGCCAGCCCGGCACCGCCGCGAGCAGCACGCCCGACACCGTGAGCTGAATGTTGGACGCCGTGGCCACCACCACCGCGAGCACCGTCGCGACCACCGCGTAGCCGCCGACGATCGGCGCGAACGCGGCGTAGGCCAGCACGCGCACCCGCGCCTGTCGCGACCGGGCCGGACGCCGTGCGGGCGCGACGGGCCGGCGCTGTGTGGACTGGAGAACCGGCACGGTCACACTGTGGCAGACCTGCTGAGCGACCCGAGAGACCGCCACGCAGTGTTTTTGCCGCGCGTTCCGCGCGGGGCTCGGCCCCTGGTGGTGGGGCGCGGCCAGTGGCGGCGATCGAAAATCCAGCAACCGTGCGAAGCACCGGCGGGGCCGGGCGAGGCCCTGGATGCAGTGAAGGGCCCTTCCTGACGGTGAACGTCAGGAAGGGCCCCTTCCAAGCGTGGGGATTAACTCTGCGGCGGAGCGGTGAAGCCGCTGGGCGGGGTGCCGGGCTGGCCGGGCTGCTGCTGGCCGGGCTGCTGCGGCGGGGCCGGCTGGCTGAACTGGCCCGGGTGGGACATGAACTGGGTCGGCTGCGGGGCCGGGGCCTGCTGCTGCGGCGCGCCGAACTGGCCGCCGGGCTGCGGCTGAGCCTGCTGCTGGGGCTGCTGTTGGGGCTGGGGCACGACCTGGGTGGCCTGGCCGTAACCGGCGCCGGGCTGGCCGAACGGCCCGCCGGGCTGGCCGGGCTGGGGCTGCGGGAAGCCGCCGGTCTGCGGGCTCCACTGGCCGGGCTGCGGCTGCTGGAACGGCTTGGGCGCGGGGGCGGTGATGATGCCGGCCTCGACCAGGTAGCCGCCGACGGCCGCGGCGGCGGTCAGCAGGCCGAGGATGAGGAGCAGGTACGCGCCCCACGCCGTCGTGCCGGCGGTGAAGACGGTGAACAGCAGCGGCAGCGTGACCGCGACGGCGACGAGGCCGGGCAGGATGCCGGGCTTGGCCGGCTTGGGCAGCAGCACCTGGGCCGAGAGACCGCCGACGAGCAGGTAGAGCGCGGGGACCCAGCCGAGGCCGACCGCATAGGCCGACGCCAGCGGCGAGAACGAGAAGAAGCCGGCCACCAGGACAAGCACGGACAGTCCCGCGGCGGCCATGTGCAGGAGCTTGTCCAGCTCCTGGGTCGCCGCCGGCCTGGCCGGGGTCGGTGCCGGACCACCGGATGGGAAGGTCATGGTTGTGCTCTCCTCGGGTCTGGACAGCGCGTCGGTGAAAACGCTATCGGATTCACTCGGTAGGACGTACGCCACCCACCGTGGGTTCTCCCGCACAGCTGAGAACACACTGTGGAAAAAGGCCCCGGGAGCAGCAGGGGGCTGAGCCAACAAATTCGGGAAACTCTCGAACGGACGGGAGTGCCCCGAAAGTGGTCGGCGCAAACCGAGAAGGCGCATAAAAACGGGGCGGCCCGCACGAAGCGGACCGCCCCACAAACCGAACCGGCGCTCAGAGCGCGGCGATGATCTCCCGCATGAGCTGGGCGGTCTCGGACGGCGTCTTGCCGACCTTGACGCCGGCGGCCTCGAGGGCCTCCTTCTTGGCGGCCGCGGTGCCGGCGGAGCCGGACACGATCGCGCCCGCGTGGCCCATGGTCTTGCCCTCGGGCGCGGTGAAGCCGGCCACGTAGCCGACGACCGGCTTGGTGACGTTGGCCTTGATGTAGGCCGCGGCCCGCTCCTCGGCGTCGCCGCCGATCTCGCCGATCATCACGATCGCCGCGGTCTCGGGGTCGTTCTGGAACGCCTCGAGCGCGTCGATGTGGGTGGTGCCGATGACCGGGTCGCCGCCGATGCCGATGGCGCTGGAGAAACCGAACTCCCGCAGCTCGTACATCATCTGGTAGGTCAGGGTGCCGGACTTGGACACCAGACCGATCTTGCCGGGGCCGGCGATGTCGGCCGGGATGATGCCGGCGTTGGACTTGCCGGGGCTGATGATGCCCGGGCAGTTCGGGCCGATGACCCGGGTCTTGTTGCCGGTGGCCACGGCGTGCGCCCAGAACGCGGCGGTGTCGTGCACCGGGATGCCCTCGGTGATCACGACGGCCAGGCCGATCTGCGCGTCGATGGCCTCGATCACGGCGGCCTTGGTGAAGGCCGGCGGCACGAACACCACGGTCACGTCGGCGCCGGTGGCCTCGATGGCCTCGGCCACGGTGCCGAACACCGGCACGACCTGGCCGTCGAAGTCGACCTTCTCGCCGGCCTTGCGCGGGTTCACGCCGCCGACGATGTTGGTGCCCGAGGCCAGCATCCGCTTGGTGTGCTTCATGCCCTCGGAGCCGGTCATGCCCTGGACGATGACCTTGCTGTCCGCGGTGAGGAAGATAGCCATCGGTCAGACCCCCGCAGCCGCGAGCTCGGCGGCCTTGTCAGCCGCGTTGTCCATCGTGTCCACCACGGTCACCAGCGGGTGGTTCGCCTCGGCGAGGATGCGGCGACCCTCGTCGACGTTGTTGCCGTCCAGCCGGACGACCAGCGGCTTGCTGGCCTCGTCGCCGAGGATCTCCAGCGCCTTGACGATGCCGTTGGCCACCGCGTCGCACGCGGTGATGCCGCCGAACACGTTCACGAAGACCGACCGCACGTCCGGGTCGCCCAGGA
>DATJJB010000846.1:0-3176 GCA_035492655.1 Kutzneria sp.
GTCGCTGAACCCGCGGCACAACGTCGGCACCATCATCGGCGCGCCGTTCCGGCTGCAGAAGGTGTCGACGCCGCAGGGCGTGAAGAAGGCCGTGCAGGAGCTGCTGGAGCTGGTCGGGCTCAACCCCGAGCACTACAACCGCTACCCGCACGAGTTCTCCGGCGGCCAGCGCCAGCGCATCGGCATCGCCCGCACGCTGGCCCTCAAGCCCAAGCTGATCGTGGCCGACGAGCCGGTGTCCGCGCTGGACGTGTCCATCCAGGCCCAGGTGATCAACCTGCTCGAGGACCTGCAGAACGAGCTGGACCTGACCTACGTGATGATCGCGCACGACCTGTCGGTGGTGCGGCACGTGTCCGACCGGGTCGCCGTGATGTACCTCGGCAAGATCATGGAGATCGCCGACCGGAACGCGCTGTACGAGCGGCCGATGCACCCGTACACGGTGGCGCTGCTGTCGGCGGTGCCGGTGCCGGACCCGGACAACAAGGGCAAGCGGGAGCGCATCCGGCTGTTCGGCGACGTGCCCAGCCCGATCAACCCGCCGCCGGCCTGCCGCTTCCACACCCGGTGCTGGAAGGCCCAGGACAAGTGCAAGACGGTGGAGCCGCCGCTGGTCGAGCTGGCGCCGGGCCAGCAGGTCGCCTGCCACTTCCCGGAGAACGTGCCGTCGTCCTCGGACAAGGCTGCCGCCGCGGCCGAGTAGTTCAGGAGCGTCGAGAACGCCCGCCATCCCGTTGGGGTGGCGGGCGTTTTTGCGGTGCGCGGGCGGCGGGTGTTGCCCGTTCGAACAGGGGACGGGCATTGGCGGCACGTTCTGAGCAGCTCGCAAACACCCCTCCTGACCTGCACTTATGGTGACTCCAACAGTCAGAACCAACCCCATTGCGACCGCCGTCACATCGTTCCCAACTTGATTGTGCACGATGTAATCGCCTACGGTTCTGCCAGCGAGAACGACCACGAAGGAGTCACCGAGATGAGCATCAAGGCCACCATCGCCCGCACCCTGGCCATCGGCGCGGCCCTGACCGTCACAGCCGGTCTGGCCCTGGCCCCGTCCTCCGCGGCCACCTCGGACGTCGCCGACAACCACGGCGGCGCGAAGCCCACGGTGATCCTGGTGCACGGCGCCTTCGCGGACGCCTCCAGCTGGAACGGGGAGATCACCGAGCTGGAACGGCGCGGCTACCCGGTCATCGCGGCGGCCAACCCGCTGCGCAGCGTCGCCACCGACGCCGCGACCATCCGGGGCCTGATCGAGAGCGTCAAGGGCGACGTCATCCTGGTCGGCCACTCCTACGGCGGCCAGGTCATCACCAACGCCGCGCTGGGCGAGAAGAACGTCAAGGCCCTGGTCTACGTGGCCGCGTTCCTGCCGGAGAAGGGCGAGTCCGCGCTCGACCTGACCAACAAGTTCCCCGGCAGCACGCTGGCCGCCACCATCCAGACGGTCGCGCTGCCCGACGGCAACACCGACTTCTACGTGAAGCAGGACCTGTTCCCGAAGCAGTTCGCCGCCGACGTGCCGCTGTCGCAGGCCAAGCTGATGGCCGCCACTCAACGCCCGGTCACCCAGGCCGCGCTGTCCGAGGGCTCCGGCGACGCCGCCTGGCACACCATCCCGTCGTGGTCGATCATCCCGACCGGCGACAAGAACATCCCGGTCCAGGCCCAGGAGTGGATGGCGCAGCGGGCCCACGCCCACACCGTCGAGATCAAGGGCGCCTCGCACGCCGTCCTCGTCTCGCAGCCCCACGCCGTCACGGCGCAGATCATCGCCGCCGCCAACGCCACCACCCGCTAACCCCTTCAGCCACGACTTGAAAGTAGGAAGGGACCATTCCTCCACTCCGAGTGGAGGAATGGTCCCTTCCGAACGTGAATGGGGTTCAGAGGTGGTTGGCGGTGCGGATGACGGTGACGATCTCGTCCATGATCTGGGTGAGCTCGTAGTCCTTGGGCGTGAAGACCCGGGCCACGCCGCGTTCGGCCAGTGCGGCGGCGTCGTCGGGCGGGATGATGCCGCCGACGATCACCGGCACGTCACCGGCGCCGGCGGCCCGCAGGCCCTCCACGACGGCCGGCACGACCTCCAGGTGCGAGCCGGACAGCACGGACAGGCCGACGATGTGCACGTCCTCCTGCACCGCGGCGGCCACGATCTGCGCCGGGGTCAAGCGGATCCCCTGGTAGATCACCTCGAAGCCGACGTCACGGGCCCGCACGGCGATCTGCTCGGCCCCGTTGGAATGGCCGTCCAGCCCGGGCTTGCCGACCAGGACCCGCAGCCGCTCGCCGAGCTGCTTTCCGGTCTCCTGCACGCGTTCCCGCACGGCGGCGATGGCCGAGCCGGCCTCACCTACCGCGGCGGCGGCGGAAACCCCGGTGGGCGCACGGTATTCGCCGAACGCCTCGCGCAGCGCGGCCGCCCACTCGCCGGTCGTCACGCCGGCCCGGGCACAGGCCAGGCTGGCGTCCATCAGGTTCTCGTCGGTCTTGGCGGCATCCCGCAGGGCCACCAGCGACGCCTCGGCCGCGGCGCTGTCCCGCGACGCGCGCCAGCGCTGCAACGCCTCGACGGCGTGCTTCTCCACCGCCGGGTCGATGGTCTCGATGGCCTTCGCGCCCTCGGCCTGCAACGGCGACGGCTCGCTGGTGTCGAACTTGTTCACGCCGACGATCACGTCCTCGCCGGCCTCCAGCCGCCGACGGCGCTCGGCCAGCGAGCTCACCAGCGAGGACTTCATGTAGCCGCTCTCCACCGCGGCCACCGCGCCGCCCATGGCCTGCACGCGGTCGATTTCCTCGCGCGCCCCGGCCAGCAGCTCGTCCACCTTGGCCTGCACCACGCGCGAGCCGTCGAAGATGTCGTCGTACTCCAGCAGATCCGTCTCGTAGGCCAGCACCTGCTGCATGCGCAGCGCCCACTGCTGGTCCCACGGCCGCGGCAGCCCGAGCGCCTCGTTCCACGCCGGCAGCTGGATCGCGCGGGCCCTTGCGTTGCGGGACAACGAAACCGCCAGCATCTCCAGCACGATGCGCTGCACGTTGTTCTCCGGCTGCGCCTCGGTCAGCCCCAGCGAGTTGACCTGCACGCCGTAGCGGAAGCGGCGCTGCTTGGGGTCGGCGATGCCGTAGCGGTCGCGGGTGATCTCGTCCCACAGCTGGGCGAA
>DATJJB010000847.1:0-3410 GCA_035492655.1 Kutzneria sp.
GCCAGGCGGAACTTCCTGCGGCTGCTCGGCGTGCTCGCCGCCGGGGCGGCCGCGACGGGGGCCGGCACGGCGTTCGCGGCGCCGAGCTACGTGTCCGCGACCGGCGGCGCGGGCAGTTTCCCGTTGGTGACGAGGAAGAAGACCACCGTGCTGGTGGTCAGCAGCAGCGACCATCCCGGCGTGCAGCGGGTCGCCGGCGACCTCCAGGCGGACATCGAACGCGTCACCGGCGTCCGGCCGGAGCTGCACGTCGACGCGATACCCGCGGCGGCGCAGGTGGTGCTGATCGGCTCGATCGACCGCAGCCCGCTCGTGCGTGACCTGATCTCCGCCGGCCACCTGGACGTGACCGGCATCGCCGGCAAGTGGGAGACCTCGCTCACCCAGGTCGTGACCACCGGTGTCGCGCAGACGTTGGTGATCACCGGCAGCGACCAGCGCGGCACCATCTACGGCGCCTACGACCTCTCCCGCCAGATCGGCGTCTCACCCTGGTACTTCTGGGACGACGTCCCGGCGGCACACCAGGACGAACTCCACGTGCGGGCCGGACGGCACAGCCTCGGCACGCCGGTGGTGAAGTACCGCGGGCTGTTCATCAACGACGAGAACCCGGCGCTGGGCACCTGGGCGCCGGCCTTCTTCGGCCCCGGACTCGCGTCCGGGCATCCGGACGGCTTCAACCACAAGTTCTTCGAGAAGGTCTTCGAGCTCATGCTCCGGTTGCGGGCCAACTACCTGTGGCCGGCGGTGTGGGGCCGGGCCTTCGCCGAGGACGATCCGGTCAACCACGCCACCGCCACCAGGTACGGCATCGTCATGGGCACCTCGCACGAGGCGCCCATGTTGCGCGGCATCGAGGAGTGGAACCGGCATGCCGTCGCCGCGGTTCGCGACGCGAACGGCGCCATCGTCACGCCGGGGCACGACGCGTACGGCGGCACGGGGGAGTGGAGCTACCGCCACAACCCGGACGCACTGCGGGCCTACTGGACCGACGGCATCAAGCGCATGGTCGACCAGGACATCGAAGGCGTCGTGACCGTCGGCATGCGCGGCAACGGCGACACCTCGCTGCCCGACGGCGACAGCAAGGACCTGATGCAGGAGATCATCGCCGCCCAGCGCGCGATCCTCACGCAGGTGACCGGTCGCGATCCAGCCACTACACCCCAGGTCTGGACGCTCTACAAGGAAGTGTTGCGGTACTGGCAGCAAGGATTGCGGCCGCCGGACGACGTCACCGTGGTGTTCCCCGACGACAACTGGGGGAACATGTGCAAGCTGCCCGACCCGTCGCTGCCCCCGCGGGCCGGCGGCTACGGCCTGTACTACCACTTCGACTACGTGGGCGCGGCCCGTTGCTACAAGTGGGTCGACACCACCCTGATCGCCAACACCTGGGAGCAGCTCGACCAGGCCGCCACCTATGGCGTCGATCGGCTGTGGGTGGCGAACGTGGGCGACCTGAAGGGCAACGAGCTGCCGTTGCAGTTCTTCCTCGACTTCGCCTGGAAACCGCTCGCGGTGGAGGAACTGCCGGCCTGGGAGCAGCAGTACGCCGCGCAGAGCTTCGGTGCACGGAACGCGGCCGCCATCGCCGGGGTGCTGCACACCTACGGCCGCCTCCAGTCGCGCCGCAAGCCGGAACTGCTCAACCGGAAGATCACCATCACCCCGGGCAAGGATCCGGCCACCGACAAGTCCGCGATCGTCTACGACGACCAGGCCGGGCCGTTCAGCCTGACCGACTACCAGGAGCTGGACCGGGTCACCGCGGAATGGCAGCAGTTGGCCGCCCGCTCGGAGCAGATCGCCGTCTCGTTGCCGGCGGCCTACCGGGACGCCTACTACGAGCTGGTTGGCTACGAGGTCAAGGCCGGCGCGAACCTGTACGCGTTGCGGCAGGCCGAGTTCACCAACATCCTCTACGCCGCACAGGGTCGGGTCTGGGCCAACGACCTCGCTGCCACGGCCGAGGCCCGGTTCGCCGACGACCTCGCGCTGGCCGACAGGTTCAACACGAAGATCGCCGGCGGCAAGTGGAAGGGTTTCCAGACCCAGCCGCACATCGACTACGGTGACGTGGCCCGTTACGGCAAGGACGCGTCCTGGCAGCAGCCCCAGCTGAACAACGCCGCCATTCCGGACGTGCTCTTCCCGGCCGTGCAGCGAATCACCCCGGTCGACGGCGCCGAGCTCGGCGTGGCCGTCGACGGTTCGGACCGCTGGTGGCCGGCCGAATCGACCACGCCGGTGCTGCCCGAGTTCAGCCCGTTCCAGTCCCAGCCGGCGCAGTACATCGATATCTTCAACCGTGGCAGGACATCCTTCGACTACACGATCACGCCGGGCGTGCCGTGGCTTCAGGTGCAGCCGGCGCGAGGCCAGGTCGCCAAGCAGGTCCGTGCGACGCTGCGGGTTGACTGGACGAAGGCGCCCAGCGGAACGACACAGGTCCCGATCGTCGTCACGGGCGCGGGCCGGACCGTGACCGTGCAGGCTGTCGTCGTCAACCGGTCGCTCCCTGCCGGCTGGCGCAACGGTTTCGTGGAGGCCAACGGGTACGTGTCCATGGAGGCCGATCACTTCACGGCCGCCGCGAACACGCCAACGGTGGCCTGGCAGCGCATTCCGGACATCGGCCGCACCGGGTCGGGCATGAAGGTCTACCCCAGCAAGGCGGCGTCCCAGCAGCCCGGGCAGGGGCCGCACCTCGAGTACCGGATGAACCTGTTCACCGCCGGAACCGTGACGGTGTGGGCCTTCCTTTCGCCGCGCAGCAACGTCCTCGCCTCGCCGGGCCTGCATTACGCGGTGTCGTTCGACAGCGCCCCACTGCAGGTCGTGGACGTCATCCAGGCCACCGGAGCCGATTCCACCGCGATGAACCGGCAGTGGGAGTGGACCATCTCCGACAACGTCAACCTCACCGCGACCAGGCACACGATCACCGCCGCCGGCCCGCACGTGCTGAAGTTGTGGATGGTGGACCCGACCGTGGTGGTGCAGAAGCTGGTGGTGGACACCGGCGGTCTCCGGCCGAGCTACCTGGGCCCGCCGGAGAGCCGCCGCGTCCCGTAAGGGCTCAGCCCAGCCTGAAGTCGGCCACGCGGATCGGTGACGGCGTGGTGCCGGTCGATGCCTGCTGGTAGAGCACCGACATCACGCCCTCGCCGCGCACCCGTGACGTGTCCACGTCGACCTCGCCGAAGGCGCCGAGCTGGTCGGGGCCGAAGACCTGGGTCCAGTCGGTCCAGTTGCTGGCCCGGGTCGCCGCCACGATCCGGCCGAAAGGCATGACCACGTAGGCGTTGTCGGACCGGTCGAAGACCAGCTTCGAGCGCTGGGTGGAGCCGGACGGCACCGGAATCTCCACTTTGGACCAGGACCCGTCGGCGGCGCGGGAC
>DATJJB010000848.1:0-2286 GCA_035492655.1 Kutzneria sp.
CCGCAACGACTTCCGGCCACGATGATCGGCGCGATCGTCGTGCTGCTGACCGGCGGGCTGGCGGTCGGGCTCGTGCCGATGGAGGCCATCGGTGAGGGGGCACAACGGTTCCTGGACCGGGCCGGGATGTTGGCTCAGACCTTGGACGGGGCTCCGGCCGCTACGGTCGGCGGTGTCGACGTCGCCTGGACGTGGTCGGGCGTCGTGTTGGGGCTGCTCAGCGCCGCCCTGGCGGTGGGCATCGGCTTCGTCGGCGTCCACTTCGGACTGGGCCGGCTGCGGGCCGCGCTGAAGACGCCGCTGCACGCGGTGCACCGCCTGCACTCCGGCCACGTCGGTGACTACGCGGCGTGGCTGGTGTTCGGCATGGCCGCCGTCGGGGCGCTGTTCGTGATCACGTGATGGATACTCGGCCACGGGCTGGGTATCCGTAGCTCATGGATCAAGTCGTTGTGATCACAGGGGCCACCGGAGGTGTGGGACGCGCGACGGCACGGGCGTTCGCCGAACGCGGCGACCGGGTCGCGCTGCTGGCCAGAGGCGAGGCCGGCCTCGCCGCGGCGGCCGAGGACGTGCGGCAGGCCGGCGGCACGCCGCTGCCGATACCGGTCGACGTGGCCGACCCCGAGCAGGTCGAGGCGGCCGCGACCGCCGTGGAGACGGCGTTCGGGCCGATCGACATCTGGGTCAATGACGCGTTCACCTCAGTGTTCGCGCCGGCCGACGAGATCAGCGCCGATGAGTACCGCCGCGTCACCGAGGTCACCTACCTCGGGTACGTGCACGGCACGCTGGCCGCCCTGAAACGGATGAAACCCCGCAATCGGGGCACCATCGTTCAGGTCGGCTCGGCGCTGGCGCACCGCGGAATTCCGTTGCAGGCGGCCTATTGCGCGTCCAAGCACGCGATCAAGGGCTTCACCGAGGCGCTACGCTGCGAGCTGATGCACGACCACAGCGGCGTGCACGTGACGATGGTGCACCTGCCGGCCGTCAACACGCCGCAGTTCGACTGGCTGCTGTCCCGACTGCCGCGGCCGGCCCAGCCCGTGCCACCGATCTACCAGCCGGAAGTCGCGGCTCGCGCGATCGTGCACGCCGCCGCCCACCCACGGCGACGCGAGTACTGGGTCGGCGGGTCGACCGTCGGCACGATCGTCGGCGAGAAGCTGGCCGGCGGCCTGCTGGACCGCTACCTCGCCCGTACCGGCTACGACGCGCAGCAGGTGGATCGCACGCCGCCGCGCTCCGGGCCCAACCTCTGGGAGGCGGCCGACCGGCAGCTCGATCACGGCGCGCACGGCGCGTTCGACGACAAGGCCAAGCCGCGCAGCCGGCAGTGGTGGCTGAACTCGCACCGCAACGCGCTCGTCGCCGGCGCGGCCGCGACGACCGCGCTGCTGCTGCGCCGCCGGGCCCATCGAAAGGGAGACCATGCAGACGACTCAGCTCCGTGAGCTGATCACCCCCCGGCTCGTTCGCTTCGGTGTATTTCGACGCGAGCCACGACACTGAGGACGCCGAGCGCACCACGCAGCTACGGTGGCAGGAAATCCACGCCCGGCTCGAGGACAAGGGCGCGGATCAGGCGACCGTGCAGGAGCTGGAGCAGGCCGTGCTGGCCGGGCGGTGATCGCCTCGGCCGGGCGCGTGCTGCTCGACACCTGGCTGCCGGTGCCGCCGGCCACATGGTCGACGAGTTGCAGGCGCAGCTGGTCGTCATCGCCGCCGAGGTGCAGGCCCGGACCGACCTTCGGGCGGCGCTGCCCAAGCGGGTGCTGGAGATCGCCGTCGACACCCAGACCGGCGGTCGCGCCGACGGCATCGACGAGGCCGCGCTGGAGGCCGAGGTCCGGCTGATCGTCGAGGACTACGCGCGGGCGGCCCAGCAGACCTGGGTCGACAAGTTCGCCGCCGAGCTGGCCCGGGACAGCGGCTTGGCCGTGCAGGGCCTGGAAGCCGTCACCGCGGCGCTCCGTGAGGCTCGGGCGGAGGCGCTCGTCCTCACCGACGAGTTGACCGCCGACCGTCCACTGTGGACCAGCGGCGGCCTGTCCCAGGTGGCCGTGACGGCCCAGGGGCTGGTCGAGGACGAAGCCGTGCGGCAGCGGGCCGACGAGGCGCTGCCGGCCGCCGCGTCGGTGTCGGGGGCCAGCGTGGTGGTGCCGGACGGGCACCTGGAGCTGGCCGACGGCGTGGGGGCATTGCTGCGGTACTGACGAGTTTCGTGAGCGGTCACTCGAGGTAACCCGCTCGTATGGTCACTCATCTCGTCGCGACCACCAT
>DATJJB010000849.1:0-23627 GCA_035492655.1 Kutzneria sp.
CGCGGAAACCGGTGACGGCTTCTACACACTCACCAACCGCACCAACGGTTTTGTCATCGACGGGGCGGGCGCGACCGCGCAGGGCGCCAATCCCGTCCAGTCGACGTACACCGGGGCGGCGAGCCAGCAGTGGTCGATCACCGACACCGGGAACAACATCTACGTGCTCGCCAACCGGGCGACCGGTCTCGTCCTCGACGGCGGCGGCAGCGTGGCCTCGGGATCGCCGCTCAAGCAGTGGCCCGACGACGGGAGCCCGAACCTGCGCTGGCAGTTCTTCGTCGTCTGAGCACGCGGCCGGGCGGCCGTGGGTGTGGAGTGCCGTCGAAGGGTTAATTTTACTCGCCACTGAAGTCATAGTGCTTTTGATGGCTCGGCGACCGAACCGGGCCGCCGCGGTTCGTGGGGGGAAACCCTGAGTACGGGTCACGACCGTGGCGGCCGGCTCCGCACCGGTGCTTGGCTGAGTGCACTGGACGACTGGGCCGAGGGGGGCGACGGACATGCCGAGCACCAGGAAGGCGTTACGGCGCCTCGTGCAGCTCGCCGCTGACGTTGAGCACCTCGGCGCAGTCGCCGGCCTGCTTGCCGGTGGCCGGGGTGCCGGGGGTCGCGCAGGTCACGTCGACGCTCACGGTCGCGCCGGCCGGCACCTCGATGGGCGTGACCCAGTGGTAGTCCTGGTTGCGGAAGGTCTCCAGGGCGATCGTGGTGATCGTCTGATCGCCGAACCGCACGGTCAGCACGCCGACGTCGCCCTGGAAGTTGGCCAGCACGAGGTCGGTCACGAAGAACACCTTCTTCGCCGGCACGGTGTAGGCCTGGCTGCCCCGAGCGCCGCCGGCGGTGTGCACCTCAAGGGTCGCGGAGCTCTGCTGCCCGGCGCCGCCGCCGGTCGTCCCACCACCGCCCTGCTGATCACGACCACCGCCGCCACCCTGCTGACCGGCGGGCGCCGCGGGATTGGACGGCCCTGGCGCGAGCTGCCCGGACTGGACCTGCTGCTTCACGGCGTCGTCGGCGGCCTGCCGCGCCGCGCTGTTCACGGCCGGGCGCACCAACGTCAGCCAGAACAACAGCAGGGCCAGCAACAACGCCAGCAGCGCCAGCAGCCAGCGGGGCAGCACCGCCATCTGGACAAGTTCGCCGTCCAGTTCCCGCGCGGGCTGGTCGAGCTGAGGATCGCTCGTCGGCGTCGCGACGACATGGAACGGCGTGCTCACGGGCTTGCCGAACCACAGCGGCCTGGTCCGGCGCACCAGCAGCCGCACATCGGCGTCCGTGCCGGGCTCGAGCGCGGTGTGCGCCGCGACGCCGCGATAGCGGAGCTCCTGCCCGGCGTCGGCGGCCTCCAGGGCCACGTCGACCGGAGTGTTGCCCCGGTTGGCCAGCCGGACGTGGAACCGGCCGCCGCGCCACCAGGTGCGTCGCCGTTGCGGTTCCAGCACGGCGTCCAGCTGCCCGAAGGGCACGATGGTCACCGTGCTCTCCGGCACAGTCGCCAGCTCGGGCCGCTCAGCGGGCAGCACGCGCACGGCCAGCGGCAGCTCGCCGGCGCGGACCTCGGGCGACCGAGGCGGGCTCAGCCGCACCGTGACGGTGCCGGAAGTGCCGGGGTAGAGCGAAAGCCGCTCCGGCTCGACCGCGGTCCACGGCGCGCACGGACCGACCACTTCGAACGTGTAGGCCTCCACGATCTCGCTGTCGTTGCGGACGGTGAGGCTGGTCGTCTCGGTGTCGCCCGGGGCGACGACGACGGAGGCGAAGTCGAGTTCCGGTGAAGTCGTCACGGGCTGAACGCTAGGCCCGCGGGACGACCGGCCGGCAGGTAACGGCGGGCAACCGCCCGGCAGACCCGATGTCCCGCCGGGGCAGGGGTGCTGCCCGACACGCCGGGGGCGGCACCGCCCCCGCTGGGGAGGAAGCAGATCATGGGAAGCAGGGTTGCGGTGGCGACCTACACGGACGATCCGGTGCTGCGGGCCGGGGTCGCGCACCAGCTGCGGCCGCGGCCCGAGGTCGAGCTGGTGCCGCCGGGCGAGGAGGACCGGGCCACGGTCGCGCTCGTGGTGGTCGACCAGGTCGGCGAGGACTCGGTGCAGCTGCTGCGGAAACTCCGTCGCGGCAACGGCCTGCGCACGGCGTTGGTGGTCGGGCGGTTCGAGGCGCCCGCGCTGCGGACGGCGATCGAATGCGGTGTGGCGGCGGTGATCCGGCGCGGCGAGGCGACGCAGGACCGTCTCGTCTCGATGATCACGGCCGTGGCCAACGGCGAGGGCGTGCTGCCCGGCGACGTGCTCGGGCAGCTGCTGGAGCACGTCGGCCAGCTGCACCGGACCGCGGGCGATCCGGGCGCCGTCACGCTGTCGGCGCTGACCGCACGGGAGACCGACGTGCTGCGGCTGATCTCGGAGGGCTTCGACACCATCGAGATCGCCGGCAAACTGTCGTACTCCGAACGCACCATCAAGAACGTGCTCTCCGAGATCAACACCCGGCTCCAGCTGCGCAACCGCGCGCACGCGGTGGGGTACGCGCTGCGCAGCGGACTGATCTGAGCAGTGCCCGATCCACCCGGCGGGTCTTCCCGTCGCGGTGCCCGTGCGTCCCTGCCCGCCGACGGTCGGCCGCAGCACGATGGCCAGGCAGGCATTCGCACGGAGGTGGACGGTGTCCGGAGCACGGCGATACGCACCCGGCGGGATCGCCGCCGTCGCGGCGGTCCTGGTCGCGGTGTCAGCGGTGTCGGCCGCTGACCCGGCGGCCGTCAACGCCCCGGCGGCCGCGCCGGCGCCGGCGCCCACTGCCCGCATCGCGTACGCCGGCACGGCACATCGCAGTCTCGGCGAGGTGACGGTGCCGAGTGACGGGCAGCCCTCGCAGCCGGTGTTCGGTGCTGGTCCGACGCATTTCGACGACGACCCGGCCGCCCGCGACGACCTGATGGTGTTCACCAGCCTTCGTGATGAGGCGAAGCCGCAGGTGTATCTGCGGGACGCGGCCGGGTCGGTGCGGCGGCTCACGACGGGGCTCGACGCCGAGCATCCGCAGCTGTCCCCGGACCGCACGCTCGTCGCGTTCGACACCGGGAACGCGATCTGGTCGGTGCACGCCGACGGCACCGGCCTGCGGCGGCTGACCGACGGCGACGCCGCCGAGACGTCGCCGACGTTTTCCCCTGACGGCAAGAACATCGCCTTCGCCAGCACCGCGGCCGGCCGCTCGCAGATCTTCGTCCGGCCGGCCGCGGGCGGCCCGGCCACGCAGCTCACCGCAGAGCCGGCCGGCTCGGCCGGTCAGCCGGCCTGGAATCCGGTCGACGACGACGCGCACCGCAACCAGATCGCTTACGTGCTCGACACGAACGGCGTCGACAGCCTGCGCCTCACCGCCGGCGGCCAGGTCGGCACGCCGGTGCTCAGTGGGGCGCAGGCGACTTGGCAGGGCCGGTCGCCGGCCTGGCAGCCGGACGGCAACGGCCTGCTCTTCGTCAGCGACACGGCGCAGAAGTTCCCGGCGGTCTACACGATTCCGTGCCGCTGCGCCGGCGAGCAGGCGACCCTGCTGCTGGCCGAGAACCGCGCGGTGGACTCGCCGACCTGGCTGGTGGACAAGGCCGGCTCGCACCTGGTGGTGGCCAGGACCACCCAGGCCAGCCCCAATGTGGCGTCGTTGCAGGACATTCGTCCCGACGGCGCCGACCCGCGCGATCTCGGCACGGTCGTGCTGACCGAGGACCCCCGGGCCGCCACCGACAACAGCGTGCTGTTCAACCCCGACCCCGGTTTCGACCCGTGGACGATCAGGCAGAGCTACTCCCCCGACGGCCGCCGGCTGGCCACGAGCCGCTTCGTGCACGACGGCGCCGTCACGTCCGAGCAGATCTGGCTCAGCGATCCCGACGGCTCCCACGCGCGGCTGCTGCCGATCGCCGACCGCAAGCCCGGCGACTGGGAGACCGACGTCGAATGGTCCCCGGACGGCAGCACGATCGCGCTGGCCCGCCGCTCCCCCGGCGCGGTCAACCGGCGGGGCGGGCCGAGCCGGATCATCATCGTCGAGGTCGCGACCGGCGCGGTCGTCGGCCGGCTGCCCGACACGGCGAACGTCGACGACGGCCAGCCCGCCTTCTCCCCCGACGGCCGGCAGCTCGCGTTCAGCCGTGGCACCGTGGCCGGCGGTCCCGACGGGCAGCCGCGTGACCAGCACATCTGGCTGACCAGCGTGGATGCCTTGGGCCAGCAGCGGGATCTGACCGCGGCGGTGTGCGCGGCGGGCTGCCGGGTGACCGACGACAGCCCGGTGTTCGCGCCGGACGGGAAGAGCCTGGTGTTCAACCGGGAGACCGACGGACTGGTGCAGGTCACGTTGGCCGACAACGCCTGCCGGGTGCTGCTGCCGACCAGTGAGAACTCCTGCGCCGGACCGCTGGCCGCGCCGAACGGGCCGTTCCAGCCGCGGGACGTCGCCTGGTCGCCCGACGGGAAGAGCATGGTGCTGACCACGCGCCGGTCCGCCGATCTCAACTCGCCCGAGGGACTGGCCCTGTTCGACCCGGCCAGCGGTGTGCTGACGCCGTTGGGGCAGGCGCTGCCGGGCCGGCAGAAGGAACCGACCTGGGAGTCCAGTGCCCACGTGACGTTGACGGCACCGCCGACCACTCCACCGGTCCCGGTGGGGTCGAGCGGCACCGTGACGGCCACCGTCACCGATCATGGGCCCGCGCCCAGCGGCGCCACCGTCACGGTGGCGGTGCCGGCCGGCCTGCACCTGGCCAAATTGGTTCCGTCCCAAGGGAAATGCGACGTGGCCGGCCTGGTGTGCGACCTCGGTGTGCTGGGCTCCGGCGGCACGGCGACGATCACCGCCTCGGTGACGGGGCTGACGACCGGCAACCAGCCGCTCGACTGGGTCGTCGCCGGCACCGTCATGGACACGACGCCCGGTGCGAACTCGGCGCGGACCGTGGTGCCGGTGGTCGCCCCCGATTCGCCGCCACCGCCGCCGCCCGCGCCGACCGTCATCCAGCCCGGCGTCACGGTGATCGCCCAGCCCGACCCGGCCTACGTCGGCGGTCGCAGCACGGTCCGCTACACCGCCACGAACAGCGGCACTGCCACGGTCATCGGCCCGACCCTGTCGCTCGGCCTACCTAACGGCGTACCCGTTACCACGCTGCCGGCGGGATGCACGCCGACCGACTGCGCGCTGCCGGACCTCGCCCCGGGCGCGACCGTGATCGTCCAGGTGGTGTTGGCCCCGACCGCCCCCGGCACGTTCACCATCACGGCCACGCTGACCGCCGCGAACGGCTCCCCGGTCACCGGCGACACCACCTTGCGGGTGTTGCAGCCGAAAATCGTGGCGGTGCCGGCGATCGGCAAGCCAGGCTTCGTGACCTCGGTGCGCGGCACCGACTTCCCGCCGGGTGTCCCGGTGACGCTCACCTGGAAACCGGGCATCACCGCGGCCGCCGTGCCCACCCGTCCCGGGCCGGACGGCCGGTTCATCGCGCAACTGTTGGTGCTGGCCAAGGACGAGACCGGGCCGCGCGTCATCACCGCCGCCGGACCCGGCTTCGCCCCGGCGACCACGCCGTTCCTGGTGGTGGCCGGCACGATCGACCCGCCGTCCATGGTCACCCGCCACTAGAAGGAGTCGTCCGTGATCCACGAGGTGGACGAGGGACTGCGGCAGCTGCTGGCCGCGGAGGGGCTGCCCGGCGGCGACACCGAGCTGGTGTTCGACGCGCCGACCAAGGAGTGGGCGGCCAAGCGCACCGTGCCGACCGTCAACGTGTTCCTCTACGACCTGCGGGAGGACCTGACGCGGCGACGCTCCGGCACGTTGGAGGAACACGACGACACCGGCGTCGTCGTCGGCCGGCGGGAGCCGCCACGCTGGTTCCACCTGTCGTACCTGCTGACGGCCTGGACGACGCGGCCGATCGACGAGCATCGGCTGCTGGCCGAGGTGCTGCGGGGGCTGTCACGGCACGAGGCGCTGCAACGACAGTGGCTGACCGGCTCGCTGGCCGAGCTCGGCCTCACCGTGCTGGTCGACGTGGCCGCGCCGGTCACCGACGGCACCGCCGCGACGGAAATCTGGCAGTCGCTGGGCGGCGAGCTCAAGCCGTCCATCGGGCTACAGGTGATCGCGCCGCTGATCGGCGACCGCGAGGCCGCCGCGCCACCGGTGTCCGAAGGCATTGTCGTGCACACGGATCCGACCGACGGAACGGGCCGACGGCTGCGCTACGAGGGACCCACCACCGCCACCGGCGACGGGTTCGCGGCGGTCCGGGCCAAGCCGCGACCGGGTGCCCGCCGACGGTCCGGCGGCCGGCTGTGAGCGGCGACCTCCGCGCCGAACTGTCCACTGTGGAACAGCTGGTGCGCCGGGCGGTCGCGGACCGGCGGGCCGGCGACCCCAACCCCGACGACCCGTACCGGGGCCTCTACATCGGCCACGAGGAGGCCGCGCGGGTGCTCGACGCCACGGCCGAGGTCCCCGACCTCGAATCCCGGCTCGGCGAACTGGCCGGCGCGTTCCGGCTGGACCCGCTCGACGTGGCGTTCCTCGTGCTGGCCATGGCTCCGGACCTGGACGTCCGGTTCGAGCGCCTGTACGGATACCTCAACGACGACGTGACACAGCGGCGGCCCACCGTTCGGCTCGCCCTCGACCTGCACGGCCTGCCGGCCACCGGGCCGTGGCGGTTCCGGCTCGCGCCGGGATCGCCGCTGGTCGACGGTGGTCTGGTGGAGATCCACGACCGCGACCGACCGGCGCTGTCGCGGGTGCTGCGGGTGCCGGACCGGGTGGTCGGGCACCTGCTCGGACACGACGAGCCGGACGTGCTGCTGGCCGGCGTCGCCGCGATCGCCCGGCCGGATCCGTTGCCCGAAGCCGCTTCCGGTGCACGGGCGATCGCCGCCGGGGTTCCGTTCGTGTATCTGCGCGGCGGGTGGTCCGGCGCGGCGGCATCGGCACTGGCCGGCCGGCCCGTGGTCGTGGTGGACGCCCGCGCGCTGGCCGTCGTCCCGGAGCCGGAGCGCCGGATTTCGGTGCTGCTGCGGGAGGCGCGGCTGCGTGGGGCCGGGATCGCGTTCGGTCCCGTCGAGGCGCTGGAATCGGCCGGGCCGCTGCTGCGGGCCATCGCCGACCTGGCCCGGCACGTGCCGTTGGTCGGGCACGGCCGCGGCGCGTGGGATCCGTTGTGGGCGAACGAATCACCGTTGACCGTGACCGTCGTGGCCGACGATGCCGCGGCCCGGGCAAAGCGGTGGCGGCAGGCCGTCGGCGACGAGTTCGCCGACACCCTGTCCGGGTATCGGCTCGGACCCGACCAGATCGCCGCCGCCGTGCGGCTGGCCGGTCGGCGGGCCCGCGCCGCCGGTCGGCCGGTGGAGTTGGCCGACCTGCGAGCCGGGGCGTTGAGCCACAACGGAACCGGCCTCGAACGACTGGCCAGAAGGATCACGCCGGCCGTCGGCTGGGCCGATCTCGTGGTGCCGGAGCCGACCCGGCGCAGCCTGGCCGACGTGATCGCCCGGGCCCGGCACCGGGACGTCGTGCTCGGGCAGTGGCGGATGCGGCCCGGCGGCGGCCGCGGGCGGGGCATCACCGCGCTGTTCGCCGGCGAGTCCGGCACCGGCAAGACACTGGCCGCCGAGGTCGTCGCGGCCGAGCTCGGCATGGAGCTGTACGTCGTCGACCTGTCCAGCGTGGTCGACAAGTACGTCGGCGAGACCGAGAAGAACCTGGACCGCATCTTCACCGAGGCGGCCGGGGTCAACGGCGTGCTGCTGTTCGACGAGGCCGACGCGATCTTCGGCAAGCGCTCCGCGGTGCAGGACGCCCAGGACCGCTACGCCAACATCGAGTCGGCATACCTGTTGCAGCGCATGGAGTCCTTCGACGGGATCGCCGTGCTCACCACCAACCTGCGGGCCAACCTCGACGACGCCTTCACCCGCCGACTGGACGTGATCGCCGACTTCCCGGTGCCCGACCGGGTCCAGCGGCTCGCCCTCTGGGACCGCTGCCTCGGCGACGCCCTGCCCCGGGCCGCCGACGTCGACCTGGACCGCTGCGCCGAGCGCTTCGAGCTGGCCGGCGGGTCGATCCGGTCCTGTGCCGTCACCGCTGCCTACCTTGCCGCCGCGGCCGACCGCCCGGTCGCCATGGCCGATCTGGTCAACGCCGTGCACCAGGAGTACCGCAAGCTCGGCCGGTTGGTCCGGGCCGAGGAGTTCGGCGATCTCGCCGGCGTCTGACCACGGGAACGGAGACACCCATGCGACACACCGAGCGTCGCGACCAGGACCGGACGGCCTCCCACCACGCCCCGCCGGCTCCACGGCGTGAGACCGGCGTCGCCGCCGAAGTGCTGGCCCTGCAACGGATTGTCGGCAACGAGGCGGTGGCGGAGATCATGGCCGAACAGCCCGAGATCCAGCGTTTCACCGCGCACGACGTGCTGCGACGCTCCGGATCGCCGCTGCCGGACGCGGTGCGCGGTGACATGGAATCCCGGCTGGGGGCCGACTTCTCCACGGTACGGGTGCACACCGGCGCCGCCGCCGAACAGTCCGCCACCGAACTGGGGGCGCGGGCCTACACCTCCGGCGAGCACATCGTGCTCGGCGCGGGCGCCGGCGACCCGCACACCCTCGCGCACGAGCTGTCGCACGTGATCCAACAGCGGTCCGGCCCGGTGGCCGGCGCCGACAACGGCGGCGGCCTCGCCGTCAGCGACCCTTCCGACGCTTTCGAACGCGCCGCTGAGGCGTCGGCCACCCGGGCGCTCAGCGGGGCCGCACCCACGGCGCATCCGGCGCACGCGTCCGGCCAGCACGGGGTCGCGTTGCAGCGGGCCAGAGTCGCCGATATCCAGGGCGGTCTCACCGCCGCCGACGTCACCAGGCTCGGGTCGGAACTGCTCGACCTGGAGCTGATCGTGCCGGTGACGCTGCCGTCGGCCGGCCGCATGGGCAGCCGGCTGCAGACCAACAACAGCAACCAGGGCCAGCAGGACGACCAGCGGCTGTTCGTCGACCCCAACGACCACACCATCGCCCACGCGGCGATCACCTGGCGGCAGGTGATCGCCGGCGACAACATCCAGATGGCGTACAGCAACCAGGGCGTGTGGGTCGTGCCGCACAGCGGCCCGTCCGTCGCCGCCGCGATCACGGACCTGCTCGGGCTGCGCGCCGACCCAGGCATCACCCGGGACCCGCTGCTGGACGGCTTCACCACCTCGCTGATGACGTGGTTGATGCGGCAGCGCAGCCAGTCCACCCGGGACGCGGAGGTCTCCGTCACGCCGACCTCGTCCGATGAGGGCGAGGGCATGCAGGTCGCCATCGAGGGGCGGCCCGGCTGGAACCCCCGGGCCAACGAGATCGTCACCGGCCACGGCGAGGAACGCCGGCACATCATCGCCTGGCACGCGATGCGCGGGGCGTTCCGCCGGGTGTTCAACACGGCGCTGGCCGACGGGGAGCAGATCGAGGACCGGATGCGCCGGCTCATCGCGGTGCTGGACCAGGCGACCACGTGGGCCGAACTCAAGGCCGCGGACGCCAGTGACACGTCCAGCGAGACGTCCGGCGACCAGCAGATGGCCGATGTGGCGTCGGCCGGCGGCAGCCAGGGCAGTGCCATGGACGTCGACACGGCGTCCAGGCCGGCGTCCCCGGCCAGCACCGCCACCACGTCGGACGAGCTGCGCGCGCGGCTGACCGAACGGATCACCCAGGTCATGGGGCTGCTGAACAGCAATCCGTTCAACCTGTGGGCCGGCGAGGGCGTGCCCAACGAGTCGATCAACAGCGTCGGCACCCAGCTGACGAGGTTGCTCAACGCCGGTGGCAGCGACGCCGACCTGATCGAGAACGTCCGCACCCGCGCCGCGGACGGCGCCGGCCGGGCCAACCAGGACCGGGCGGTGTGGACGGAGGTGCGCGACATGCTCACGGACGTGTCACCGACCGATGCCCGCACGTACCTCCAGTCGATCATCGACTCGACCGACGTGGACATCCCGGTGACCGGTGCGGACGAGACCTCCAGCACCTACGGCGACATCCGCAACCAGATCGCCGTCATCCAGCACGTGTTGGGCACCGGACTCGCCCAGGAGCTGCTGGCCATGGGCGCGGGCCAACTCCCGGCGGACTTCGACACCCTGCTGGACGAGACCGCCGGGTGGCTGCGGCGTTTCCTGCGCCCGCGGAACCTGCGCAGCAGCATGACCGGCGGCCACCGGATCGTGCACCGGCGGGGCGATCCCGGCGCGCAGTAAGGGATTCGCGGGCAACAGCCCGGTGTCCGGACAGGCATCCGGGCTGCACCCGGGCAGAGCCGCGCGGTCCTGCCGCGGCGGGCCCGCGCCGACCAGGCTGGACCCAGAGCATCCGGGCAGACGAAGGAGCGCAGCATGCCGTCCTATCTCTCGCCAGGCGTCTACGTGGAGGAGGTCCAGACCGGCGCCCGGCCGATCGAGGGGGTCGGCACCGCCGTGGCCGCCTTCGTCGGCTTCGCCGGGCAGGGACCGTTCCACCAGCCGACCCTGGTCACCAGCTGGGACCAGTACGTCCGCACGTTCGGCGGCTTCGACGCCGACAACTACCTGGGGCACGCCGTCTACGGCTACTTCGCCAACGGCGGCGGCAGCGCCTACGTGGTGCGGGTCGGCGGCCGCCGCGCCGACGCCGCACCGGCGGCGTCGCCGGCCCCCACGCCCGTGCGGTTGGGCGCGTTGAGCATCGCGGCGCTGCCGTCGGCCGACTCCGAGGTGACCGTCGAGGTCGCCGACGTGGACGGGGAGAACCCGCCCGAGGACCGGTTCCGGCTCCAGGTGAGCCAGGGCGGCCAGGTCGTGGAGACCTTCGACGTGTCGACCCGGCGCAACGTCCGCGGCTACGTCGTCACGCAGGTCAACGAGCGGTCCAAGCTGATCCAGGTCGTCGAGCAGCCCGACGGGCCGCTGGCCCGGCCGGACAAGCAGACCGTGACCGTGCCGGCCGCGCCCCGGCTGCCGGCGGCGCCGGTGGCCGCTGGCCGGCTCGACGCCGCCGAGTACGTCGGGGACCTGGCCGACCGGACCGGTTTCGGCGGCCTGGAGACCATCGACGAGGTCACCATGGTCGCGGTGCCCGACCTGATGAGCGCCCACCAGCGCGGCCTGCTCGACGGTGAGGCCGTGCGCACCGTGCAGCTGGCGATGATCTCGCACTGCGAGCAGATGGGCGACCGGGTCGCGGTGCTGGACACGCCGCCGGGGCTCGGCGCGCAGCAGGTCCGGGACTGGCGGATGGACGAGGCCGGCTACGACTCCCGGTACGCCGCCCTGTACTACCCGTGGATCTCGGTGTTCGACCCCGCGTCCGGCCGTAACAAGCTGGTGCCGCCCAGCGGCCACGTGGCCGGCGTGTGGGCGCGCAGCGACGCCGAACGCGGCGTGCACAAGGCCCCGGCCAACGAGGTCGTGCGCGGCGCGGTGAACCTGGAGCTGGCGCTGAGCAAGGGCGAGCAGGATCTGCTCAACCCGGTCGGCGTGAACTGCATCCGGCCGTTTCCCGGCCGTGGCATCAGGATCTGGGGCGCCCGCACGCTGACCTCCGATCCGGCCTGGCGCTACCTCAACGTGCGGCGGCTGTTCAACTTCCTGGAGGAGTCGATCCTGATCGGCACCCAGTGGGTGGTGTTCGAGCCCAACGACGACCGGCTGTGGTCCAGCATCCGCCGCAACATCGGCGCGTTCCTCAACGAGCAGTGGCGGGCCGGCGCGCTGTTCGGGCGCACCCCCGACGAGGCGTTCTACGTCAAGTGCGACCGGGAGAACAACCCGCGCGAGTCGATCGACCTCGGCCAGGTCGTGTGCGAGATCGGCGTCGCGCCGGTGAAGCCGGCCGAGTTCGTGGTGTTCCGGCTGGCCCAGTTCTCCGACAGCACCAGCCTGATCAACGAGTAGTCACGGAAAGGACGGGGCCAGATGGCAACCGGAGACACCCTTGCCACCCACCGGTTCGGCGTGCAGCTGGGCGGTGTGACCGTGGAGTCGGTCAAGGAGATCAGCGGGCTGGTCGTCGAGCAGGACGTGGTCGAGACCATGCAGGTGTCCGCGCAGGGGCAGCCGATGAACAAGAAGCAGCCCGGCGCGCACAAGGGCGGCGAGGTGACCATCACCCGGGGCATGGACCCGAGCACCGCGTTCAGCGAGTGGATCAAGCAGACCTTCAACGGCGACGTCGACTCCGCGCGGCAGAACCTGACCATCGAGATCATGGACCCGGA
Organism: Kutzneria sp.; assembly: GCA_035492655.1. GTDB lineage: Bacteria > Actinomycetota > Actinomycetes > Mycobacteriales > Pseudonocardiaceae > Kutzneria. The sequence goes on from DATJJB010000849.1 coordinate 12,307, forward strand.
CGGCACCACCGTGCGCCGCATGCAGCTCTACGACGCGTGGGTGAGCAAGTGGGAGGGGCCCAACCTGAGTGCCACCCAGTCCGCCGGGGCCGAGGAGAAGGCCACCATCACGTTCGAGCGGATCGAGATCGAATGAGGCGGCAGATCACCTCGCTGCGTGAGCTGGACGAGCTGTCCCGGGACACGCCAGCGGTGTCCCCTGATCCGTCCACTTCGGACCTGCGCACCGAGTTCGACTTCGAGCTGCCGCGCGGCTACCGGCACTCCGACGGCACCGTGCACCGCAGCGGCCGGATGCGGCTGGCCACCGCCCGCGACGAGCTCCGGCCGCAGATCGACATCCGGGTCAAGGAGAACCCCGCGTACCTCAGCGTGGTGCTGCTCAGCCAGGTGATCACCCAGCTGGGCACCATCACCGACATCCATCCCGGCCTGGTCGAGCTGATGTACGCCACCGACATCGCCTTCCTCCAGGAGTTCTACCGCCGGATCAACAGCGAGGGCCACACCAGGGCCGCCGTCGCCTGCCCGTCCTGCGGCGCCGGCTTCGAGGTGGACATCGCCGGTGGGCGCCTGGGGGAATCGTGACGTGCGCGGTCGACCGGCTGCATGAGGAGATCGCGTACGTCGCATACCACTTTCACTGGCCGCGCGACGAGATCCTCGACCTGGAACACCACGAGCGGCAGCGCTGGGTCCGGGAGATCGCCGACATCAACCTGAGGGCTCGGGAGGGGAGGTGAGCACCATGTGGGGACGCTTGTTCCGCAGGCGGGCCGTGGCCGCAGCGCCCGCCGCCACCCCGCAACCCCGGGAGTGGCACCGCGTCGCTCCGTTGCCCGGCATCATCGGTCCTGCCCCGGAAACCCTGGCCGACGACTTCCGCGCCGGTCTGGCCACGTGGCAGAACCCTTCCCTCACCGGCACTCTAGGCCACCGCCTCACCCCCGAAGCCCCCGGTGGCCGCGTCGACGGCGTGGTGCGCCCTGTGCCTGGCTCGGTCACCCGACCGGAACTGGTGCTCGCCGGTGAGCAGCCGTCCCTCGCCGGCAGCCTTGGTTCGGAGCCGCCGGCACCCCGCGTTCCCGGCACACACCCCACCGCCACACCGATTTCGCGAACGAGTGCCGGTGCTCCGGTGCCGCCGACCGCCGGCACACCGTCCGTGCAGCGGCTGGCCGGTCAGCCGCCTTCGCCGGCTCTGCCCGTCGGCGACTCGGCCTCGGGCACGCATGAACCGGTCGCGGTAACGCCCGATGCCGGTCGGCCAGTGGCCCAGTCCGCGGACCGGCCGGCACCGGCAACGCAGGTCATCGCCGGCCCAGGTCCGGACATGCCCCTCACCACCAGCAGCCCGCCTCCACAGCTGGAGACTGCCGGTGGCCCAGTTTCCGACATGCCACTCACCGGCAAATCGACTGCGCAACGGACAACTCCCAGCAAGCCGGCCCCGCTACGGACAACGACCGGCAGGCCAAGTTCCGACCAGCCACTCACCGGCAAGTCGACTGTGCAGCGGGCGACTCCCAGCAAGCCAGGTCCCGACCAGCCACTCACCAGCAAGCCAGCCGCGCAACGAACAACCAGCGGCGAGCCAATTTCCGAGATGCCGCTGGCCGGTGAGTCGGCTGCGCAACGGACGATCACCGGCGAGCCAGGTTCCACGATGCCGGTTGCGGCTGAACCGGCTCCGGAGCGGGCTACCATCGGTGAGCCGAGTTCGGACCTGCCGCTCATCACCGCACCTGCTACCCGGTCGGCGACCGGGCCAGGTCCGGAGCAGCCGCTCCCCGGCAGCCCGGGTTCCACGATGCCGCTTGCCACTGAGCCAGGTCCGGCAACGGCCGTCGCCGCTGGGCCGGGGTCGCGGATGGCAACGTCCGGTAAGCCGGGTTCCCGGCTGCCGTTGGCGCGACGACTGGCGAGGTTGTTCTCCCCCAAGCGCATCGCCCGATCCATCGAAACCAGCCGGCCCACCGCCCCAGCCACCACCCCGCCGTCCGTCACCCCGCCCTCGCTCGGCACAGCACCGGTCCAGCGCATCGCAGCCTCATCCCCCACCGCAACACCGCTCCAGCCCACCGGCCCAGCGGCTCCCACCGCAACGCCGCCTCAACCCACCACCCCACTACTCCCCACCACAACACCGCTCCAACCCGCCACCCCGCTGGCCCCCAACACGAAGCTGCTCCAGTCCACCGCCCCAACAGCCCACACCGCAGCAGCGCCTCAACCCGCCACCAAACTGGACCCTTCCGCAACACCGCACCAGCTCACTGCCCCAGCGGCTCCCACAGCAACACTGCAACACCGCACCGCCCCAACAGCCCCGGCCGCAGGACCGTCTCAACCCGCCGCCCCAGCGGCCTCCACCGCAACACCGCACCAGCCCGCCACCCCGCTGGCCCTCACCACGACGCTGCTCCAGTCCACCGCCCCAACGACCCGTACCGCAGCAGCGCCTCAACCCGCGATCCCAGTGGTCCCCTCCACGACACCACACCAGCTCGCCCTGAACTCAACCCCCAGCACGACACCGGGCAGGCCCACCACTGCCCCATCCCCCACCACAGCAGCGCTTCAGCGCAAAGCAAACCCATCCGCCACCACAACGCCCCTTCGGGCCACGGCTCCCCCGTCCCCCGCTACAGCCCCAATTCAGCTCGCTGCAAGCCCGTCGCCCACGGCAGCGGCGCTTCGGGATACCCCACCGGTTCAGCGGGTGGTGCTTTCTCCGCCCACGGCGGCACCGGCATCCCCTGCGCTGTCCGCAGTTGTGCAGAACCAGCCGGGCGGGGCGGCAGGGCCGTCGCAGCGTGCCACGCTGCCATCCCGCGCGGCGTTGTCGCGCGGAGCGACCCCGCTGGAGTCCGCCGCGGCAACGCTGCAACGCTCACCCCTTGGCGGATCGCCGGACCGTGCGCCACGGCCGGCGATGGAGCAGCGCCGCACCGATCAAGCCCACAGCCGGCAACAGCACGGTATCGGGGAACCGCTGGCGAGCCTGCCGGCGACGGCGGCGCTGGTGCCGGTGGTCCAGCGGGCGGAGCCGTTGCCCACCGCACAGCCGACCGACCAAGCGCAGCAGGTGACGCCGGAGTTGCCGGCGATCAGAGCGGTGCCGGTGACGGAGCAGGCGCAGCCGGAGATCGACCTCGAAAAGCTGGTGGCGCGGCTGGTGGAACCGGTCAGCCAGCGGCTGCGGCCGGCGGATCCGCTGGCGGACCTGGACATGGACAAGCTGGCGCGGCGGCTGTTCGAGCCGCTGGCCCGCATGCTGCGCGCGGAGATCCGCGCGGATCGGGAGCGCGCGGGCCGGACTCATGAGCGACGGTACTGAGAGGAAAGGCGATGGCGAACTTCGGGTCGAGCGTGTTCTTCCGGCTCACGGTCGGCGGGGACGACCTCGGCGCGTTCCACACGTGCGCGGGCCTGGGGGCCCGGGTGGAGGTGGAGCAGTTCCAGGAGGGCGGCAACAACGGCTTCGTCTGGCAGCTGCCGTCCCGGATCACCTGGACGAACATCACGCTGACCCGCCCGCTGACCTCGGACACGACGAAGGTGGCGGACTGGCTGGCGCAGACGATCCGCCGGGTGGCCCGCAAGGACGGCGAGATCGTGGCCCTCGAGCCGAACCTGACGCCGATCGCCCGCTGGCAGGTGCTGGGCATCGTGCCGGTGAACTGGCAGGGGCCGTCGTTCGACCCGGGCCGCTCGGAGGCGGCGGTGGAGACGCTGGAGATCGCGCACCAGGGACTGCGCGCGTCCTGAACGGAGACGACACATGAGCACGAGCCTGGCCCGCGCGCGGCTGCTGATCCGCGAGCCGCCGCCGACGGTCGGCGCGCAACCGGGCGCGACGATCGGCCGGATCACCTTCCAGTTCAACCCGAACCGGTTGTCGCTCAACAAGAACACCGAGTGGCGGCGGACGCCGGCCCGCACCGCGAAGGCGTCGGCGATGCCGGAGTTCGTCGGCAGCGGTCCGCGCACACTGTCGCTGGAGATGTTCCTTGACGCGACGGCCGAGCACGACGACTCGGTGGAACGCCAGGTCGAGCGGCTGATGGACGCGTGCGTGCCGACCCCGAAGAGCCTGAGCGCGAACAAGCCGGCCAGCCCGTGGGTCCGGTTCGACTGGGGCACCGCGCGCACCACGTCGTTCGACGGCGTGCTGTCCAGCCTTCAGATCACCTACACGTTGTTCGACGTGGACGGCAAGCCGCTGCGGGCCACCTGCGCGCTGTCGATCAGCGAGGCGAGCATCGACGAGCCCGGCCAGAACCCGACCTCCGGTTCGCGGGAGGCGACCAGGACGCATCAGGTGGTGGCCGGCGACAGCCTGGAGCAGATCGCCTGGCGCGAGTACGGCGACGCGACGGCGTGGCGGGTCATCGCGGCGGCCAACGACATCGACGACCCGATGACCATCGCGCCGGGCCGTGAGCTGCTGGTGCCCGCGACTTCCGAGGCATCCTCATGACCGCGCCGGGACGTTCCTTCGCCGCTGATCCCCGCGTCTTCGCACCGGACCTGCTGTCGCCGACGTGGCACCGGCAGCTGGTGCACACGGTGGTCGAGGAGAGCCAGGGCCGCCCGGACGCCGCCACCCTGGCCTTCCGGGATCCATACCACAAGCTGACCACCGACACCGGCATCGCGATCGGCGACCCGTTCAAGGTCTCCGTCGTGGTGCCGGAGTCCACGTCCACGGCCACGTTGTTCGTCGGCGAGGTCACGGCACTGGATCTGGAGATCGACAACACCGGCAGTTTCACGGTGGTGCGCGCGCTCGGCCGGGCGCACCGGCTGCAACGCGGCCGCCGGGTGGAGGCGTTCCGGGACATGAGCGCCGACGCGATCGTGCGGAAGGTGGCGAAGAACGCGCGCCTGGACGTGGGGCGTATCGACGTGCCGAAGGTGATCTACCACCAGCTGTCGCAGGCCGGTGTGTCGGACTGGGACTTCCTCCAGGACCTCGCCGCGCAGCTGGGTGTCGTGGTCCGCGTGGACGAGGAGGACAAACTGGACTTCGCGCCGCCCCGGCCCACCGGAACCCCGGTGGAGGTCAAGCACGGCAAGGAGGTCCTGGCGCTGCGGGCCACCCGCACCTCGGCCGACGACGTCGACGCCGTGCAGGTGCGGAGCTGGGACGTGGCGGCCAGGGAGGCCTTCGTGGCCACGGTTCCCACGAAGGCCGGCGGCACCAAGGCGTTCGGCGCCGCCACCGCCCTGGTCGTCGACACGCCGTACGGCTCGGACGCGGAGACGAACGTGGCCGCCCGGGCGCTCTCGGAGTCGTTGCGCGCCGGGCGTTTCGAGCTGGAGGCCGTCATCGCGGGCGAACCCCGGCTCCAGGTGGGGGTCAAGGTCAAGCTGACCGATTTCGGCCCGGAGTTCGACGGCCTGCACACCGCGACGGCCGTCCGGCACACGATCGACCCCGACGGCGGCTACCGCACCACCGCGGTGGTCGGCGCGACGCCCGACCGCTCGCTCGGCGGTCTCACCGCCGGCGTCGGTCCCCGGGCCCGCGGCCCGCGATTCCCCGGCGTGGCAACGGGAATCGTCACTGCGGTCGGCGACCCCAACGACAAGCAGCGGGGCTGGGTGAAGCTGAAGTTCCCGTGGCTGGACGACAAGTACGAGACGAACTGGGTGCGCACCGTGCAGCTCGGCAGCCAGGGCGGCGGCGTGTTCGGCTGGGACGTCAACGACGAGGTGCTGGTGGCCTTCGAGCACGGCTGCCTCGACCTGCCCTACGTGGTCGGCGGCCTCTACAACGGCCGCAACCTGCCGTCGGCGCACGACCTGCCGCTGGTCAACGGGACGGGCTCGGTGAACCGGCGGTCCCTGGTGTCTCGCAAGGGACATCGGCTGGAGCTGATCGACGGCGTCGCCGGGCCACCCGGGGTGCGGGTGGCCACCGGCGACAGCGCACTGGAGTTCCGGCTCGACGCCGCCCGGGACACGATCACCGTGCGGGTGGCCGGCGGCGGCGAGATCAGCATGGGAAAGCAGGGCGTCACCGTGGACGCGGGCGCCGGACGGCTGGAGCTCAAGGGCGCGTCGGTGTCCGTCACCGGCCAGACCGGGGTGACCGTGGACGGCGGCCTGGAGGCCGTGCTACGCGGCGACTTCGTCCGCATCAACTGACGACGAGAGGAGACGAACGTGCCGCACGCGGCCAGGACCGGAGATCTCACGAACCACGGCGGGGCGGTGCTGCCGCCGGTGCCCCCGCCGCCGCGCCTCGCCACGGTGTTGATCGAGGGCAAGCCGGCGGCCGTGGTCGGCGGCGTGCACGCGTGCGTCATCCCCCAGCACGCGGCCCTCGGTCCCGGCAACCGGGTGCTGCCGGGCGTGCCGCGCACGGTGCTGGTGGCCGGGCTGCCGGTGGCCCTGGTCGGCGACCAGACCTCGTGCGGCGCGCAGATCGAGGCCGGCGCGCTCACGGTCAGCATCGGGGGTGGGCTGTGAGCTCGCCGTTCATCGGCCGCGGCTGGGCGTTCCCGATGGGGGTCGCGCCGACCGGCGGCGTCGCCATGGTGACGCAGGAGCTGGAGATCGAGCAGGCCATCCGGATCGTGCTCGGCACCGCGCCGGGCGAACGCCCGATGCGGCCGGAGTTCGGCTGCGGCATCCACGACTACGTGTTCGCGCCGGGCGACGGCGAGACCGCCGGCCGGCTGGCCCACGAGGTCCGGGTGGCGCTGAGCCGCTGGGAGCCCCGCATCGAGGTCTCGGACGTGGTCGTGGCCTTCGACACCGTCGTGGAGGGCGTGCTCTACCTGGACGTCCGCTACACCGTCCGGTCCACCAACAACCAGCGCAACCTGGTGTTCCCCTTCTACACCATCCCCGAGGACTGACCGTGCTGCCAGCGCCCAACCTGGACGACCGCCGTTTCCAGCAGCTCGTGGACGAGGCGAAGCGGTACGTGCAGCAGCGCACCCCGGAGTGGACCGACCACAACGTGTCCGACCCGGGGGTCACGCTCATCGAGACCTTCGCGCACATGGTCGACCAGCTCGTCTACCGGCTCAACCGGGTGCCGGACCGGAACTACCTGGCGTTCCTGGACCTGTTGGGGGTACGGCTGTTCGCGCCGACGGCGGCCACCGCGGAGGTCGTGTGCTGGCTGTCGGCGGCGCAGTCGGACACGGTGCTGCTGCCGGCCGGCACGGAGGTCGCCACCCAACACCCGGCCGTGGGCGAGGCCGTCGTCTTCGCCGCGGTCGACGAGCTGCCGCTGCCGCCGTGCGAGCTGAGCCGGCTGGTCACGGTGTCGGCGTCGGGCGAGCAGGCCGACCGCACTCGCGATCTCGGCTCCGGCCGGGACGTCGCGTGCTTCCAGCCCCGGCCGACGCCCGGCGACGCCGTCCTGTTCGGACTGTCGGACGCGGTGCCGCGCTGCGTGGTCGCGCTGAGTCTGGACAGCCAGGTGGAGGGTATCGGCGTGGATCCGCGGCAGCCGCCGCTGGTGTGGGAGGCGTGGAACGGCACGGACTGGACCCGCTGCGAGACCTACGAGGACGGCACGGGCGGCCTCAACCGGCCGGGCGATGTCCTGCTGCGGGTGCCGGCGACACACGTGGTGTCGACTGTCGGCGGGATACCGGCGGGGTGGCTGCGCTGCCGGGTCGTCGCCGCGGTCGAGGGCCAGCCGTTCTACTCGGAGTCGCCGACGGTGCGGGTGGCCGAGGCGGCCACAGTCGGCGGCGTGCTGACCGTGCAGCACGCCGAGACGATCGCCGACACTCCGCTCGGTGTGTCGGAAGGCGTGCCGGGACAACGGTTTCGGGTGGCTCGCACGCCGGTGCTGACCGACGGCGACCCGGTGGTGGTGCAGGTGTCGGACGGCGCCGGCTGGCAGGACTGGACGGTGGTCGACCACTTCGGCGCCTCCGGCCCGACCGACCGGCACGTCACGCTGGATCCCACCACGGGCGAGTTCTCCTTCCCACCGGCCGTGCGGGAGGCCGACGGCAGCCTGCGGCACTACGGTGCCACGCCGGCCAAGCAGGCCCGGATCCGCGTGCCGCGTTATCGCACCGGCGGCGGCCGCGCCGGCAATGTCTCGCGCGGCGCGATCTCGGTGCTGCGTAGCTCGATTCCTTACGTGGCAAGGGTGGAGAACCGTGAGGCAGCCGGCGGCGGGGTCGACGGCGAGACGGTGGAGGAGGCCAAGGTCCGCGCGCCGATGCAGCTTCGCGTGCAGGAACGGGCGGTCACGGCCGCCGATCACGAGCACATCGCCCGGCTGGCCGCGCCGGCCGCCGCGCGGGTGCACTGCGTGCCGGCCGACGGCGGGGCCCGGGTTCTGGTGGTGCCGGACGCCGTCGCGGACGAAGGCGATCGCTATCGGTTCGAGCAGCTGGTGCCGCCCGACCCGATGCTCACGGCGATCGCGGACCAGTTGGGGCAGCGGCGAATGCTGGGCGCGCGAATCCTGGTGGAACCGCCGTACTACCAGGGCGTCACGGTGGTGGCGCGGCTGGTGGCCAACAGCCCGGACGCGGACCGGGCCGCGGTCGACGCGCTCTACCGCTACCTGAGCCCGCTGCACGGCGGCGTCGACGGCGCCGGCTGGCCGTTCGGGCAGTGGCTGTACTTCGGCGAGGTTTTCGCGGTGTTGCAAAGAGTTCCCGGCGTGACAGCGGTGCAGGAGGTGCGGTTGTTCCCGGCCGATCCGCTCACCGGCCGACGGGGCGCGGCGACCGACCACATCGAACTGGCCCCGCACGCGCTGCTGTTCTCCCACCAGCACCAGGTGTCGGTGTCATGACGCGCGCGGCCGTCCCCCACCTGCCCAGCCGGCACCCGATCGGCGCCCGTCTGCCCGCGCTGTACGCCGCCGACTCCTTCGCCCAGCGCTTCACCTCCGGCCTCGACGTCGTGCTCGCGCCCATTCTTTCCACATTGGACAATATCGCCGAGCACCTCGATCCGTTGCTCACGCCGGAGGACTTCGTCGCCTGGCTGGCCTGCTGGGTCGCCGCCGACCTCGATCCCGACTGGCCGGAGCCGGCCCGCCGCCGGGCCGTGGCCGCGGCCGTCGCCGAGCACCGCTGGCGCGGCACCGCCCGCGGACTGGTGGAACAGTTGCTGCGCAACGCGAACGTGCACGCTCGGATCCATGACGGCGGCGGGGTCGCCTGGTCGGCCACCGCCGGCGGCGCGCTGCCCGACCAACCGCGGCGGGAGATCGTCGTCGAGGTGTGGCCGGCCGGCCCCGGCCCGGTCGACCAGAAGCGGGTGGCCGCGCTCGTCGCCGCCGCCTGCCCGGTGCATCTGAGCAGCTCCGTTCGGGTGCTGAGTGGGGAGTGAGGACATGCGCCCCTGTCCGGTGTGCGGCACGCTGACCGAGCCGACCGACGAGTTCTGCGGCAACTGCGGCACTTACCTCGGCTGGCAGGACGAGGACCGCGCGGCACAGAAGTCCACTGTGGACGAACCGAGGCCGGTCCAGCCGGCGCTGCCCACAGCGCCGCGGCCGGCCCGCGAAACCGCCGTCGCCGAGCCGAAGGTCGAGGGTCCGCCGTGCCCGAACTGCGGCACCACGAACCCGCCCGGCCGCCGGTTCTGCCGCAAGTGCGCGTGGCCGTTGACCGAGCAGGCCGAGGCGGCGGCACCGACCACCGCGCGCCGGTCCCGACGGTGGGGTGGCAACGGCCGGCTCGCGAGAACGTTGGTGCTGCTGGGAATCGTGGTGGTACTGGTGATCGCCGGCTTCGCGCTGCGCCCGTACGGCGCGGAACTCGTGCAGGACACGCTGGACAAGCTCTCGCACGCCGCCCCGGTGCATCCGGCTGACGTGACGGCCAGCGGCGAGACGCCGGGTCATCCCGCGCGGGACGCCGTGGACGGCGCGACCAACCGCTTCTGGGGTGCGCCGGGACCGGACGCGTGGCTCGAGTTCACCTTCGACCACCCGTTCCGCCTGCTCAGCCTGGTCATCACGACCGGGGCCTCGGCCGAGCAGGACGAGTTCGCCAAGCAGGCCCGGCCGACCCAGTTCGACCTGGTCGTCACGGCGTCGGACGGCACGGTGACCACCTCGCCGGTGGCGCTGCTGGACCAGCCCGGGCCGCAGACCGTGCAGAGCGGCGTCAGCGACGTGGTGCGGATCAGGCTGGTGGTGCGGACGGTGGCCGGCCCGCGGCCGGGCCGGGTCGCCGCGCTCGGCGAGGTCGAGTTCTTCCAGCGCTCGTAGCCTGGCCATACTGGAATGTGTGAACCACTCGTGGCCGAAGACGTCCGCATCGCCTTCCCGGCACCGGCTCACATGACCCCGGCGCAGCTCGCCGAGGCGCCACGGCTGGTGGGCCGCGACCAGGCACTCGCCGACGTGCTGGCGGTGGCCACGCCGATCACGTTGGTCACCGGCCCGGCCGGCATCGGCCGCAGCGCGCTGCTGGCCGCGGTGCGGGCCGAACTGCTCCGTCGTGACGTCGCCGTGGTGGAGATCCGACTGACGCCGGCGGAACACACCCAGCCCCGCGCCGGACTGCTGCGGCTGGGCAACGAACTGCTCGGCCTCGGCCGGCGCTGGCTGCCCGACCGCCCGGTCGACACCCGGCCGGTGCTGGCCAAGGCCCAGCTGAGCGGGCTGCTGTCCGCGCTGGCCGGCGTCGGGCGGCCGCTGGCCGTGCTCATCGACGACGCGCACTGGCTGGATCCACAGTCGTTGGACGCGATGCTGGCCGGCATGGGCGCGCTGGCCGGCACCTCGATCCGCGTGGTCTGCGCCTGGCGGACTCCCACGACCTTGACCGCGCCGGCGGCGGTCAGCGAGGTCCGGCTGCGGCCGCTCAACCGGGCCGACACCACCCTGCTGTTGACCCGGTCGTTGCAGGCCATGCCGGCCGCCGACCTGCGCGCGGGCGTGCATCGGGACTGCCGGGGCGTGCCGGCGCTGATCCTGGCCGCGGTGGCCGGTCACCGCGCGTCCGGGGCGCTGCACGTGATCGACCAGCACGCGTATCTGGTGCCGGCGGACCAGCCGCCGGTGCTGCCACCGGACAGCCCGGTGCTGCGGCGGCTCCAGCGCGACGATCCCCTGGTGTGGGAGATCAGCAAGGCGCTCGCGGTGTTCCATCCGCTCGGCGACGCCGCCGTCGGCCTGATCGCCGAGGCCATCGCCGCGGACGAGCAGCAGGTGCTGGCGGTGCTGTCCGCGCTGCGGGAGGAAGGCCTGGTGCTGGCCGGTCCCTGGCACTTCCGCGCGCCGCTGCTGGCCGCCGCGCTGCTGGCCGGCCTCGGCCCGTACGACGCGCGCAGCCTGTCCGCCCTGGCCGTCACGGCGATCTGGCGCGGCG
>DATJJB010000850.1:0-19631 GCA_035492655.1 Kutzneria sp.
CATCGAGGACGCCGGGCGGGTGCGTGACGCCCTCGGCGCGGCGCTTCCCGTTGGCGTGCCTGAGGTTTTCACCGAGCCGGTGGCCGATCCGCTCGGCGACATGCTGATCCGCTACGCCCGAACGCGGGGTCCTTTCCCCGCAGCGGAGGCCGCCGCCCGGTTCGGTCTCGGCGTCGCCGTCGTGCACGGGGTGCTGGACCGGATGGCCGGTGCCGGGCGCTTGGTGCGGGGTGAGCTGCGGCCCGGTGGGATGGGGACCGAGTACTGCGACGCCGAGGTGTTGCGTCGGCTGCGGCGGGCGTCGTTGGCCCGCCTCCGGGCCGAGGTCGAGCCCGTCGAGCAGGCGGCGTATGGCCGATTTTTGCCTGGCTGGCACGGCGTTTCACGGCGTCTGCGCTCCGCGCCGACCGTCGACGACGTGCTGTCCGTCGTCGAGCAGCTGGCCGGCGCGCCGCTGCCGGCCAGCGGGTTGGAGTCGTTGATCCTGCCGTCGCGGCTGCCCGGCTACTACCCCGCGCTGTTGGACGAGCTCACCGCAACGGGCGAGGTCACCTGGGCCGGGTGCGGGGCGTTGGCCGGCGGCGACGGGTGGATCGCGTTGGCCCCCACCGAAGTCGCCGACCTCGTGCTGCCCGACCTCGAAGAGACGGTGCCCGAGTCTCCTTTGCACTCCGCCGTGCTGGCCGGGTTGGAGGGTGGGGCGCTGTTCTTCCGTCAGCTGACCGACCGGGTCACCGCGTCGGTGTCGGATCCGGTCGACGATCCCGCTGTCGTTGCCGCGCTGTGGGATCTGGTGTGGGCCGGGCTCGTCACCAACGACACTCTGGCCCCGTTGCGGGCTCTCGTGTCCGGTCGCGGGGCCGCGCACAAGGCTCGCCGACCGTCACCTCGGGGCCGGTACGCTCGGCTCGGCCGGGCTCAGCTGCCCAGTCGCACCGGGCCGCCCACGGTCGCCGGTCGATGGTCCCTGGTTCCGCCTCGCGAGGCCGATCCCACCCGTCGGGCCCACGCCCGGGCCGAGGTTTTCCTTGAGCGGCACGGTGTGCTGACTCGTGGGGCGTTGGACACCGAGCGGGTTTCCGGCGGGTTCAGCGGTGTGTACCGGGTGCTGCGGGCCATGGAGGACTCCGGGCAGGTCGTTCGCGGGTACGTCGTCGAGGGCCTCGGTGCCGCTCAGTTCGCCGCTCGCGGGGCCGTCGACCAGCTTCGGGCGTTGTCCCGCCCCGGCGAGACTTCCTTGGCCGCCTTGGTGCTCGCCGCCGCCGACCCCGGCCAGCCCTACGGTGCCGCACTGCCGTGGCCCGAGCCGGTCGGCGACGGCAAGCACCGTCCCGCCCGCAAGGCCGGGGCGTTGGCCGTGCTGATCGACGGCGTGCCCGCGTTGTACGTGGAGCGGGGCGGGAAGTCGCTGCTGTCCTTCACCGAGGCGGAAGACCAGCTCCGGGCCGCCGCCGAGGCGCTGGCCCGGTCCGTCCGGGAGGGCTGGTTGGGTCAGCTCGCCGTCCAGCGTGCCGACGGCGAAGGGGCCCTGGGGTCGAAGCTGTCGGTGGTGCTCCAGGAGGCCGGCTTCCGCGCCACCCCCAAGGGCTTGCGGCTGCGGGCTTAGCCGATGGAGCTGTAGGCACTCAACGCGGGTTGGCCGCCGAGGTGGGCGTAGAGCACGGTGCTCGTCGCCGGAATCTCCTTGCGGGCGACCAGGTCGATGAGGCCGGCCATGGACTTGCCCTCGTAGACGGGGTCCGTGATCATGCCCTCGGTCCGGGCGGCGAGCCGCATGGCGTCCACAGTGGACTCGTCCGGGACACCGTAGACGCCCGCGTGATAGCGGTCGTCGAGGATGACCTCGAGCGGCTCGACACCGGTGAGGGCAGCCGTGGTGGAGGCGATGCGGGAGACCTGGTCGAACGTCTCCTTGGGCTTCGCCGAGGCGTCGATGCCCAGGACCCGGCGGTCGCGGTTGGTGAACCCGGCGAGCATGCCCGCCTGCGTGCCGCCGGTGACCGAGCAGACGATGATGGTGTCGAAGAAGACGCCGAGCTCCCGCTCCTGTTGCTCCAGCTCACGGGCCCAGTTGGCGAACCCGAGACCGCCGAGCGGGTGGTCGGATCCGCCGGCCGGGATCGCGTAGGGCTTGCCGCCCGCGGCCTCGATCTCGGCGATGGCGTCCTGCCAGCTCTGCTTGAACTCGATGCCGAAGGTCGAGTCGACCAGCCGGACGTCCGCCCCCATCAGCCGGCTGAGCTGGATGTTGCCGACCCGGTCGTAGCCCGGATCGGCCCACTCCACCCAGCTCTCCTGAATCAGCACGCACTTCAGCCCCGCCCGGGCAGCCGCACCCGCGACCTGGCGGGTGTGGTTCGACTGCACACCGCCGATCGACACCAGCGTGTCGCAGCCCAGCGCCACCGCTTCGGCCACCAGGTACTCCAGCTTTCGGGTCTTGTTGCCGCCGTAGGCGATGCCGCTGTTGCAGTCCTCCCGCTTGGCCCACACCTGCGCCCCACCGAGGTGCGCGGTCAGGCGCTCCAGCCGATGGACCGGCGACGGGCCGAGCAGCAGCGGAAAACGCACGAAGTCCTCGAGTGCCAAGGGAAAGCTCCAATCGGTGCGGCGGCTGGAAGGGAGGAAGGAAATAGAGAGTCGTCGGCTGCCGAGGAGGCGGCTGGGCGGTGGAGGAGTTGGGCGCTGGGTGACCGGCGGCCGGGCCGGGGTGGCGGGTCAGGCCTCGCGGAGTCGGGTGGATCGGCCTGACCGGCGGCTGGTCAGGCCGGCGAGTGGTCGGTGGCGGCCGGAGCGGGTTCGGGTCAGGCCGGCGGGTGGTCGGCGTCGGGCAGGTCGGCGAGTTCGGCGGCCAGGGTGGCCCAGTTGCGTTCGGTGAGACGGGCGGCCAGGTCGCCGTCGCCGGCCTCGCAGGCGGCGACGATCTCCTCGTGCATGGCCACCGAATCGACGCCGCAGCTGGAGGAGAAGCGTTGGTACTCAAGGCGTCGCACGAGCGGGGTGTAACGCTGGATGGTGGCGGCGACGGCGAAGTTGCCGCAGGCGGCCACCGCAACGAGGTGGAAGTCGTCGTCGGCGGCCAAGGCCTCGGCGATGTCGGGGGCGGCGAGCGCGGCGGCGAAGCGGGAGTTGTGGGAGCGCATCGACGAAAGGTCGTCGGGAGTCAGAGCAGGCACGGCGAGGCGGAGGGCGAGGCCGTGCATGGCCTGGACGACCTGGAGCGCATCCCGAACGGCGACGGGGTCGATGGGGGTGACCCGGGTGTAGCTGTGCGGCTTGGACTCGACGAGCCCCTCCTCGGCCAGGTGGCTGAGGGCCTCGCGGACGGGAGTGCGAGAAAGGCCGAGACGCTCGGCGAGGTCGAGGTCGCGAATGGCCTCGCCGGGCACCAGGTCGCCGGACACGATGGCCTGCCGGATGGTGGCCAGCGCCCGATCCCGCAGCAGCGGCCGGTCCAGGCGACTAATATATTGCATTTCAGTAGCGTGACCTGGCCGAACGTGGAAGTCAAGGGGATACGGTGCAGCGGTGGATGCCACGACGTTGGGCCTGGTCGGAATCGCGGTGCTGGTGCTGCTGGCGGCGCTGATGAGCCGAGGCGGCTCGACGAAGCAGCTGGAAAGGCGGCTCGACCGCATCGAGCGCAAGCTGGACCTGCTGATGCAGCACCAGGGCGTCCAGCTGCCGGGGCCGGACTTCGACCAGGACGTGGTGAACCTGGCCCGGTCGGGCCGGAAGATCGAGGCGATCAAGCGCTACCGCGAGCTCACCGGAGCCGGGCTCAAGGAAGCCAAGGACGCGGTGGAACGCATCCAGTAGCAAGGAAGGCCCGGCCAGTACGGGAACTGGCCGGGCCTGGTCTCAGTGCGTGGCCAAGCGGAGCAAGGCCCAGAGCGCCGCGACAGCGTCCATGTCGCCGGTGATCCGCACGGCGGTGAAAGGCAACCGCCCCCACAGCCACAGGTACACGGTCATCGGCTCGCCGGTGACGGTGGCCTGCACGGACTTGGTGTCGGCCGGTGACGCCCGCCAAGCGGCCTTGTTGTCGCCGTGGGACGACACCAGCCAGGTCCGCCCACCGGCGCGGACGGCGACCTTGAACTCGGAGCTGCCGGACACGCCGATCACCGAGAGGCGATGGGCGAACCACAGCGTCAGGGCTTCGTCGACACCGTCGACAGCGACATCCTCATCGACGGTGAAGACCTCGATCCCGGTGGCCGACTGGAGATCGATCCGGTGCATGGTGGCCTCGTGGGCCATCCGACGGCGCCAGAACCCGTAGGTCTGGTCCAGCGGCCACCAGCTGGCGCACACCTCGTCGGCCGGATGTGACTGGAGCTCATCGACCAGCTCGTGCAGCCCGCCACGCAGGAACTCGACCAGCGCACCGCCGGGCGGCGGCTCGCTCTGCCACTTCACCGGCCCGTTGCCGCCGCGCAGCCGGGCGGCGACCATCCGGAAGACCCCGCCGACATGGCGGATGGTGTCGGCCAGGGTGGTGGTGGGCCGGCTGGGAATGGGCAGGTCCGGCCGGGCGCCGTCGGCCGTGTCGGCCATCAGCTCCCCCTCGGCGACGAGAACGTCGAGCAACCTGTCGTGGTCGATGAGTGCCCGGCCGGTCACCGCCCCGCCCCGTGCACGGCACGGTCGACGAGCTCGACGAACTGCCCGGCCTGCCGGACCAGGTCGTCGGCGCTGCGGGCGGACACCAGCCGGGTGATGCCGGACTCGACGGCGTGCCGGGTGGACGCGCAGGACTGGAAGAACGCGGCCCACTCGGCGAACTCGGGCGCCACCTTGGCCAGCAGCACCCAGGCGCTCATGGGCTTGGTCCGGGTCCGGTGCGGCCGACCCCGCAGCGCGAGCACGGCGGCGGCGGCGCGCAGCGCGGCGAGATGCGCCCGCACGTAGCGCTCGGCGGCGTCGGGCTCGTGCTCGGCCTGGAGCAGACCCTGCCGGGCCTGGGCCAGCAGCGTCCGGGCCGACGGCGACGCGCCGGGCGACGGAACCGCGCGGAGTCGGGACCTGGGCGGGGCCGACACCAGGAACGACTCGGGAAGACGAACGGGCACAGACATCAGCGGCCTCCTCGCGGCGTCGTGGGCTCGACGTCTCCGCCGTGGGGAAGCCGGCGGCTCGTATCGAACGTCTGTTCGATACTTCGAGAATAGCGCGTACTCGACGACGTGTTCAAGCCCGCGCCGGAACAGGGGTCACTTCCCCTCGGACGGCCCAGCCGTGGTGTCATAACTCGTGTGAGCGATCAGGAGCACCCAGGGGTGCGCACGGTCCGCAGCGCGCTGCGCGCGGCCGGGGCCACCGGGGCGGCCGACGGGATCCGCGTGCTCGACGACGCCGTGCGCACGGCGGCCGCGGCGGCCGACGCCGTCGAGGTGCCGGTGGGCGCGATCGCCAACAGCCTGTTCTTCCTCGCCGACGGCCAGCCGCTGCTGGTGCTCACCTCCGGCGCGCACCGGGCCGACACCCGGCGCCTGGCCGAGCTGGTCGGCGTGAGCAAGGTGCGCCGCGGGGACCCGGACTCGGTCCGCACGCACACCGGTCAGGTGATCGGCGGCGTCTCCCCCGTCGGACACCCGGCGAGAATCCGTACCCTGGTGGACGTGCATCTCGCCGAGTACGACGTGGTCTGGGCGGCCGCGGGGCACCCCAACGCGGTGTACCCCACGACGTTCGACGAGTTGGTCGCCGTCACCGGCGGAACCCCTGCGACCGTGGCCGGAGAGCAGTGATGACAGCCTCACAGACCGAGCGCCTGGTCGAGTTCAGCGCCGAGACGCTGCGCGCCCGGCTGCCCGAGGCGCTCAACCTGTACGTGACGGCGATGCGCTACCCCAGCGGCACCGCCCAGCAGCGCGCGCCGATGTGGCTGGCGCACATGATCCGGGCCGGCTGGCGCTGTGTCGGCGCGCTGGACCAGGACGGCGCGCTGGTCGGCATCTGCTACGGCTATCGCGGCGCCGCCGGGCAGTGGTGGCACGAGCAGGTCCGCCGCGGCTTGACGGCGGTGTCCACGCCGACCGCGGTCGACGAGTGGATGCGGGACTACTTCGAGCTGACCGAGCTGCACGTGTCGCCGGACGCCCAGGGCCGTGGCATCGGCGAGCGCCTATTGCGCAGCCTGCTCGACACCGTAAGCACCGAGCGGGTGCTGCTGTCCACGCCCGAGGGCCCGTCCCGCGCGTGGCGCCTGTACCGGCGCGTCGGCTTCCAGGACGTGTTGCGGCACTACCACTTCGCCGGCGACCCCCGCCCCTTCGCCGTCCTCGGCCGCCCCCTCCCGATCGAACCGTCCTGATGCAGGGAAGGACGCCTTACCTGCGTTGAACGCAGGTAAGGCGTCCTTCCCTGCATAAAAGTGAGTGAGGCTCAGATCTGGGCGAGGCGGTCGCGGAGGGCGTCCAGGCCCATCGAGCCCATGTCCAGCGCCTGCTTGTGGAACGCCTTGAGGTCGAAGGCATCCCCGTGCCGGGCGCGGGCCTCGTCGCGGGCGGCCAGCCAGAGGCGCTCGCCGAGCTTGTACGACGGCGCCTGCCCGGGCCAGCCCAGGTAGCGGTCGATCTCGTCGCGCACGTGCGCCGGGTCGGTGATGGTCCTGGTCAGCATGAACTCCAGGCCCAGCTCGGGCGTCCAGCGCTCGCCCTCGTGGAACCCGGTGCCGGCCGGGATCTCCAGTTCCAGGTGCATGCCAAGGTCGATGATGACGCGGGCGGCCCGGAACAGGTGGCCGTCGAGCATGCCGAGCAGGTCGCCGTCGTCGTCGAGGTAGCCCAGCTCCCGCACCAGCCGCTCGGCGTACAGCGCCCAGCCCTCGCCGTGCCCGGAGACCCAGCACATCAGCCGCTGGAACTTGTTGAGCTGCTCGGCCCGGTACACCGCGGTGGCGAACTGGAGGTGATGGCCGGGCACGCCCTCGTGGTAGACGGTGGTGGTCTCGCGCCAGGTGGAGAACTCCTCGCGGTCGGCCGGCACCGACCACCACATCGCGCCGGGCCGGCTGAAGTCGTCGGTCGGGCCGATGTAGTACGCGCCGACGCCGCCACCGGGCGGCGCGATCTTGCAGTCCAGCTGCATCAGCGGGTCGGGGATGTCGAAGTGCACGCCGCGCATGTCGGACAACGCCTTGTCGGACAGCCGCTGCATCCAGTCCCGCAGCTCGTCCTGGCCGCGCAGCTGGTAGCGCGGGTCGGCGTCGAGCAGCGCGGCGGCCTCGGCCAGGGAGGCGCCCGGGCGGATGCGGCCGGCGACCTCCTTCATCTCCGACTCGATGCGGGCGAACTCGGCCCAGCCCCACTCGTACGCCTCCTGGAGGTCCAGGCGGGCGCCGGTGAAGTAGCGCGAGTTGAGCCGGTACACGTCGACGCCGACGGCGTCCTTGGCCGGTGCCTTCGGCGCGAGTTCGGTACGCAGGAACGCGGCCAGGTCGGCGTAGCCCTGGGCGGCGGCGTTGGCGCCGGTCTCCAGGCGGGTGCGCAGCGCGTCGTCGACCTCGGCGCCGGCGATCATGGCGCCGAAGAACGAGGATCCGCCGCTGAGGCCGGCCCAGGTGTCGCACTGCTCGGCGACCCGGGTGACCTGGCGCAGCGCCGACACCACGCCGCGGTCGGCGGCCTTGGCCAGCGACGCGCGCAGCCCGGCCAGCGCCTGCGGCACCTTGCTCAGCCGGGTGGCGATGGTCCCCCACTGCTCGGGGGTGTCGGTCGGCATCAGGTCGAACAGCTGGCGCAGGTCCTGCACCGGGCTGGCGATCACGTTCAGCGCGGACAGGTCCAGTCCGGCGTCGCGGAACTCCTGGGACAGTCCGTTGCGCTCGAGGAAGACGGCCTGCGCCACCCGCTCCGAGTCGTCGGCCGGGGTCGCCGCGCCGATCTCCCGCAGCGCCCGGGCGGTCAGCTCGGCCCGGCTCTCGTGGCCCTCGGGCGAGTAGTCCGTGAGCTCCTCGTCGTACCCCGTGATGCCGAGGTGGGTCGCCGCGTTCGGGTCAAGTGCGGCGTAGTCCGCGACGAAGTCGTCGCTCAGCTGATGCACGCCTCGTGGGGTGGATGACATGGTCGCCAACGCTACCCGGCCGCCGCGACGCCCCGTAGCTCCTTCGGGCGGTGATCCGTCGGGAAACCGGGTGGTGCTGGCAGGATGACCCGGTGCTGTCGAGGCGTGTGGCCAGGCCGTTCCCCCGGATCGTCGGGCTCGCGCTCGCGTTCGCGGCCGCCCTGGTGATGTTGACGGGCTGTGTCCGCGCCCGCGCCGACCTGACCGTGTCCGGCGACTTCAAGGTGTCCGGCACGATGATCGCCGCCACCGTGCCGAGCTCGCCCGACGACCACGGCCCGCAGCTGTCGATCCCGTCCGATCTCGGCGAGGACGTGATGCTCCAGCCGTACAGCGCGGACGGCTACGTCGGGACGCAGTTGTCGTTCGCCAACATGGAGTTCGACCAGTTCACCACGCTGGTCGGCGGGTCGAGCGCGGCCAGCAGCAACTACCAGCTGCTGCTGCGACGGGTCGGCGACCTGGTCTACTTCACCGGCTCGGTCGACCTGCGCACGGTGCCGGCCGACCACTCCGACGTGGAGCTGCGGATCACCTTCCCGGCCGCGGTGACCAGCTCGACCGGGTCGGTCGACGACGACACCGTGACCTGGAATCCGCGGCCGGGGTCGGTCACCTCGCTGTCGGCGACCTCGGACCTGTCCACGCTGGCCACGGCGGCGTGGATGCGGTGGACGGTGCTGGTGGCCGCGCTGCTGATCGGCTCGGTGCTGGTGGTGAGTGTGCTGGCGCTGCGGGCTCATCGGCGCAGCCTGCGGGTGCGGCGCTGAGCTGAACTGAGCAGCCCCCGAATCGGGCCTAGACCTCGACGCCGGGATGGCGCGTTGTGCTGATCTTGGCCGGGGCGACGGCCGTGGGCCTTGGCCCCGGATGTGGTAGGCGCGCGAAAACGGGGCGCGCCCCGAAGGGCCCGCCCCGTTTCTCGTCGGCCTGACTCAGCCGGCGGTGTTCGAGCTGTTGTCGGCGTTGGAGCCGAGGTACTCGAGGTAGCTGCTGATCGGCAGCGTGTTGCCGGCGAACTGGATCGGCAGGTAGTCGGACTCCTGCAGGTCGCCACCGCCGCCCAGCACGTTGGACGCGTTGGTGTGGCTGGCGCCGCTGTTGTCCACGTACTCCTCGGAGGAGACCGGCACGTGGTTGTCCACGATCTGGATCGGCACGTAGTGCGTGACCTGGGTGTCGCCACCGTCGCTCATGACCAGGTTCGGGGCGTCCGCGAACGCCGGCGAGCCGACGATCATCAGACCGGCCGCGACGCCCGCGATCATTCCGGCTTTCTTCAGCACGGACTCCACACTCCTTGGGTTGCACCGCTTCTTCATGAAGACACCGCACCGGCGAAACCGCCGAAGCAGTGCAGGCGTGGAAACTACCGCCAAACGGAGCAACTTCGCCCGGTGACGACCCCATTGAGTGACGCTTCGATCGCCCGGCGTGTCGCCCGCTGACCAGCCGGTTCACCCGCGTGACGGGCTCAGCCGGCATCACCCGGCTGAACGATCATGCCCGGGCCGGTAGCAGCCCCAGCCGCTCGACCACCTCGGTGGTCGCCTTGGACATGTTGAACGTGTAGAAGTGCACGCCCGGCACGCCCTCGTCGATCAGCCGTTGGGCCAGCTCGGTCACCACGTCGATGCCGGCGGCGCGGAAGCCCTTCGGGTCGTCGGCGAACGGCGCCAGCCGCGCGGCCAGCGCCGGCGGCACCGGGGCACCGGACAGCTCGACGGTCTTGTTCAGCGTGCGGACCGTGGTCAGCGGCAGGATGCCCGGCAGCAGCGGGGCGTCGCAGCCGCGGACGGCCAGCCGGTCGCGCAGCCGCAGGAAGTCCTCGGCCTCGAAGAACAGCTGGGCGATGGCGAAGCCGGCGCCGGCCCGGAACTTGCGCACCAGGTTCTCGGTGTCCTGGTCCAGGTCGGTGGACCGGGGATGCCCGTACGGGAAGGCCGCCACCCCGACGCAGAAGTCGCCGAGCTGCTTGACCAGGGCGACCAGCTCCTCGGCGTAGGTCAGCCCCTGCGGGTGCTTGATCCACTCGCCGTTGGGGTCGCCGGGCGGGTCGCCGCGCACGGCCAGGATGTTGCGCACCCCCACCGCCGCGTACCAGCCGATGACGTTGCGCAGCTCCGCGACCGAGTGATCCACGGCCGTCAGGTGTGCCATCGGCAACAGCGACGTCTCCTGCACCACACGACCGGTGGTCCGGATCGTCCGGTCACGGCTGGATCCGCCGGCCCCGTAGGTCACCGACATGAACGCCGGTTCCAGCCCCTCCAACTGCCTGATGGCGAGCCAAAGCCGCTGCTCATCGGCTGCGTCGCGGGGTGGGAAGAACTCCACCGAGAACACCGGTTCCGGCCCGCTGAGCCGCTCCACCACCGACGTCATGACATCAGGTTACGGGCGGCAACCTCCGAGTGGAGCCCGCGGCCGGGCCACGTACTGTTGAGCACGCAGGCGTAGAGCGCACGACGGAGGTTGTCATGAGCAAGCCGGGCATTCTGGCCGAGCTTCGGTCGGACCGGCCCAGCGACGACCTCACGGCGTTGCATCCCTGCGACACGGGCTTTCTGGGCCTGGTCGAGCGGGCCCTGACCGACTACCTCAACCGGCGGCGCACCGAGGCCGCGCTGGTGGACGAGAACTTCGCGGTCGCGGTGGACGCGCTGGCCGACTTCGTGCTGGGTGGCGGAAAACGGATCCGGCCGACGTTCGCGTGGTGGGGCTGGCGGGGCGCCGGCGGTGACCCGCGTGGCGCGGACACCGAGGCCGTGGTGATGGCGGTCAGCGCCCTGGAGCTGATCCAGGCGTGCGCGCTCGTGCACGACGACCTGATGGACGCCTCGGCGGTGCGCCGGGGCTCGCCGACCGTGCACGTGGCCTTCGCCGACCTGCACCGCCGGGAGCGCTGGGCCGGCACGGCCGAGCGGTTCGGGCAGGCGTCGGCGGTGCTGCTCGGTGACCTGGCGCTGGCCTGGGCCGACGACATGCTGCGCGAGTCCGGCCTCGGGGCCGGACAGCTGAGCCGGGCGCTGGAGCCGTGGCGAGCGATGCGCACGGAGATGCTCGCCGGGCAGTACCTGGACGTGCTGACGCAGGCCCACGCCGACGAGTCGGCCGAGGCGGCGCTGCGCGTGGACCGCCTGAAGACCGCCGCCTACACCGTGGAGCGGCCGCTGCACCTCGGTGCCGTGCTGGCCGGCGCGGGTGACGGGCTGGTGCAGGGGCTGCGGCAGTTCGGCGTGGACATCGGCCTGGCCTTCCAACTGCGCGACGACCTGTTGGGCGTGTTCGGCGACCCGGCCGTGACGGGTAAGCCGGCCGGTGACGACCTCCGCGAGGGCAAGCGGACGCTGCTGGCCTCGCTGGGCCTGCGGCTGGCCGAGGAGCAGCGCCGACCCGAGGACGCCGCGCGGCTGCGGGCGGCCATCGGCCGGCCCGACCTGGACGAGCCGGCGGTGGACGAGATCCGCGCGCTTCTGGTCGACCTGGGCGCAGTGGCGGCCGTGGAGTCCCGTATCGACGAGCTGCGCGACCGGGCCCTGGCCACGCTGGCCGCGACGCCGGTGGCCGAGCCGGCCGCGTCCGAGCTGGCGAGCCTGGCCGTCGCCGCGACCCGGCGCAACCACTGACATGAAAGCCATCAAGGGGCGTTCCGACCACGTCGTGGTGGTCGGCGCCGGGCTGGCCGGACTGGCCACCGCGCTGCACCTGCTCGGCTCGGGCCGGCAGGTCACCATCGTCGAGCGCGACCGGGTGCCGGGCGGGCGGGCCGGGCAGCTCGACGTGGACGGCTTCCGGCTCGACACCGGGCCGACCGTGCTGACCATGCCCGAGCTGCTGGACGAGGCCTTCCACGCCGTCGGCGACTCGCTGTCGGCCCGGCTGGACCTGGTGCCGCTGCATCCGGCGTACGTGGCGCGGTTCCCCGACGGCAGCGCCATCGACGTGCACAGCGACGCCGACGCCATGGAGGCCGAGGTGCGGCGGGTCGCCGGCCCGGACGAGGCTGCCGGCTACCGGCGGCTGCGGCGGTGGCTGACCGAGCTGTACGCGGCCGAGCGGGATCGCTTCATCGGGGCCAACTTCGACTCGCCGCTGGACCTGGTCGGGCCGTCGCTGGCCCGGCTGGCCGGCATGGGGGCGTTCGGCAGCCTCGGGGCCAAGGTCGGCGGCTTCGTGAAGGACCGGCGGCTGCGGCGGATCTTCTCGTTCCAGGCGCTGTACGCCGGTGTGCCGCCGGCGAAGGCGCTGGCGGCGTACGCGGTGATCGCGTACATGGACACCGTGGCCGGCGTGTACTTCCCGCGTGGCGGCATGCGGGCCGTGCCCGAGGCGATGGCCGCGTCGGCCGCCCGCGCCGGGGCGGAATTCCGTTACGGGACAACGGTTGCGTGGCTGGAGCGGATCGGCTCGCGGGTTGCCGCCGTGCGGACCACGCATGGCGAGCGGATTCCTTGCGACGCCGTGGTTCTGACGCCCGATCTGCCGGCGGCGTACCGACTGCTGGGATACCTGCCGCGGCGGGTCGTGCCGTTGACGTGGTCGCCGTCGGCCTTCGTGCTGCATGCCGGCGTGGACCGGTCGTGGGACACGTTGGGGCATCACACGATCTCGTTCGGGGCGGCGTGGAAGCGGACGTTCGAGGAGATCACCTCGACCGGCCGGCTGATGACC
Source organism: Kutzneria sp. (assembly GCA_035492655.1). GTDB lineage: Bacteria > Actinomycetota > Actinomycetes > Mycobacteriales > Pseudonocardiaceae > Kutzneria. Next base: position 12,745 of record DATJJB010000850.1, read on the forward strand.
GACCCGTCGCTGTTGATCACCCGCCCGACCGCGACGGATCCGTCGCTCGCCCCGGAGGGCCGGCAGCTGCTGTCCGTCCTCGCGCCGACGCCCAACCTGGAACTGGCCCCGATCGACTGGGACCGGCTGGCGACGGCCTACCGGGACGAGCTGGTGGGGGTGCTGGAATCCCGTGGGCTGACCGGCTTCGGCGACTCGGTGACCGTCGAGCGGCTCCTGACGCCGGCCGACTGGGCCCGGCAGGGGCTGGCCGCCGGCACGCCGTTCGCCGCCGCGCACACGTTTGCGCAGACCGGGCCGTTCCGGCCGCGCAACCTGCTCCGTGGCATCGACAACGTGGTGCTGGCCGGCTGCGGGACGACGCCGGGGGTGGGGGTGCCGCCGGTCCTCATCTCGGGCCGGCTGGCCGCCGACCGGATCACCGGTGGCCGGGCCGTCGAGGGTGGACGGTCTCATCACGATCTGGCCCGCTCCGCCACCTGATCGTGCGAGAGTGACGGTTGTGCTCATCCCGGACACTGTCGACGACGCGCCCCACGGCCTCTGGGCCAAGATCGTCCTGACCTGTCGGACCCCGCGGCGGGGCCGCGGCTTCTGGTACGGGCTGGCCATCGACGTGCTGTGGCCGTTCGTCATGTTCTGCACCCGGATGCGCTGGCACGGCGGGGAGAACATCCCCCGCAGCGGGCCGGTGCTGATCGCTAGCAACCACGTGTCGTTCGCCGATCCGGTGACCGTGACGGCGTACGTGCTGGGGCACGGGCGGATTCCGCGCTATCTGGCCAAGGCCGGGCTGTGGAAGATCCCCGTGGTGCGCAGCGTGTTGAGCGGTGGCAAGCACATCCCAGTGCATCGCGGGACGTCCAAGGCGACCGATGCCTACCGGGACGCCGTGACGGCCGTGGCGAACGGCGAATGCGTGCTGGTGTTCCCCGAGGGGACGTTCACCGCCGACCCGTCCGGCTGGCCTTCGGTGCGGCAGGCGAAGAGCGGCATCGCCCGGCTGGCGTTGGCGACCGGGGCGCCGGTGGTGCCGATCGGGCACTGGGGCACGCAGAACGTGTTGCCGCCCAAGGGAAGGTTCCCGAAGCTGTGGCCACGCCAGCGCACGGTGATCCGCACCGGCCCGCCGGTGGACCTGTCGGATCTGCTGGATCAGGAGCCGACGCGGGAGGTCGTCGCGGAGACCACGCGGCGGATCGTCGCCGCCATCACGGCACAGCTGGAACTGGCCCGGGGCGAGAAAGCGCCGGAGGCGGGCTGATCCCGCCCCCGGCGGCGGTGGTCAGTGCCGGCCGAGCGTCGCGATCAACCCGCTGTACACCCAGAACATCGGCTTGGCCGTGTAGTCGTCGGTCATCAGCCCGAGGTTGTCGAACGCGCTCGGCGAGCCGGTGACGTCGTCGCGCAGGTCGAACATCTCGTAGCTGACCACGTTCTCGGCCGCCCGATCGGCGTTCACGGCCAGGATCTCGCCGGTCAGGATCTTGGCCTGGTCCGCCGCCGAGCGGGCCGGGGTGTTCGTCGAATACCCGTTCTCCGACACCCGGATCGGCACATTCCGACCGAGGCCGACGGTCGGCATCTCCTGCGTGCGCACCACGTCCAGGGTGTGGTGCACGAAGTCGGTCACGTCGCTCAGCTTGGCCGTGTCCGGCACGCCGGGCAGGCCGGAGTCCGGGTAGAGGTCGACGCCGATGAAGTCGACCGAGCGGGCGAAGTCCGGCCCGACCCGGCCGGACAGGTCCTGCCAGAACGACAGGAACGGGTCCACCCACTGGCCCGAGCCGTCCGGGAAGCTGGCCGCCACCTCGTCGAAGCCGATCTGCAAACGGTGCAGGCCGGCCGATTCGGCCGCCTGCTTGGCCACGACCACGCCCTGCGCCAACGCGTCCGTGCCGGCGCTGTCGTGCAGGATGTTCTCCTCCAGCGTCACGGAAATGGTGTCGGTGACCGGGCCGTACCGCTTCACCTCGGTGCGAAGGCAGGCCAGCCAGTCGGTCATGCTCTGGCCGGTGTAGGAGATCACCAGGTCCAGCCGGCGGCCGGGGGCCAGTAGGGACATCTCGTCGTCCGGGAACGGGCTGTCGCAGCCGATGTAGTCGCGCAGCAGGAACGGCGAATGGCCGTGCTGCAAGGTGCCCAGCGCGGCGGAGATCTTGGCCGGGTCGTCGGGCTTGCCGGTGGTGGAGCCACCGCCGGCGTAACCGCCCGGATAGATGCCGAAAGTCAGTGGCGGCGCGGCAACCGCGGCCTCGGCCGGCACCGCCGGCACCACGAACGCCCCCGCCACGACAACCGCCGCCGCGACGGTTCCCCACCTGTGTCGTCGATTCATGGGGCGAAGTCTTCCCGCCACGTGAGCGGTCACTCCATGACGACTGTCACGACTTTCACTGCCAGGCGTCACGTTCCTCGTCCAGGACAACGTCCTTGCTGACCGGGCCGGTGCCGACGGTGACCAGGTCGGCGCTGGGGTGACGGCCGGGGCTGGAGGCGATCAGGAGATACGTGCCGGACTCCGGAACCTCGATGCGGTACCGGCCGTCGTCGGCGGGCACGGATTTGCCCACCTGCCGGCCCTTTCCGTCGACCAGGGTGAGCGCGGCGTCGGCCAGCGGTTGGCCGGAGCCGTCCCGAACCTGGCCCAGCAGCCGGGAAGTCACCCGGTCGACGTCCTCGGCCGGCTCGGTCTCGGCGTCGTCGCCGAGGCCCAACGGCCGGGCCAGGGCGACCACGAGCTCGTCGAGATGGTCGAAGCTGGCCATGACCCGGCGGCCGACAGCGTCGTCATCGTTGAGCCCCTCAGCCAGGTGCCGAGGCCGGACATGGGTGGACAGGGAATCGCCGGCGACGACCTGCGAGCGATCGGGCGAACCCTTGTCGCCGCCGACAACGCCGATCAGCCGGGTGAGGTTCTCGGCGATACGACCGCTGGTCCGCGGCAGCCGGTCGTCAGCGGACAACAGCGCCGGCTCGGCCGCGGCGGCGAGATTCCGGGCGTAATAGGCGGCGCTGCCCAGAATGGCCAGCACATGGCGAAGTTCGCTGCGCTGATTGCGGTACGGGCTGATCACGTGGGTCATCGGCTCGGCCGCCTTGCGCAGCTCGGCCAGCTTCTTGTCGATCTCCCGCGACTGGTCGATCAGATCGACGCTGTCGGCGTCACGCAGCAAACCCGTGGCGTCACCGACGAAAACCCGCAGCGCGGCCAACACCGCGGCCACGTCCTCGCGAATGATCGTCCGGGTCTTGGTCGGCAGCACGAGAACCGCGGCGATACCGCCGCCCACTGCGCCGATGACGGTTTCTTCGAGGCGTAGCACCAGAACCTCGGGCGTGAAGGTGCCGATCAGGCTGTACAGCAGGGCCAGCATCATGGTCATGAAGAACGTCATGAGTCCATACGAGACCTGCACGACGTACACGCCGAGGCTGATGCAGCCGATGATCAGGATGAGGATCAGGGCGTTCTGACCGGAGACCAGGGTGGCGGCGGCCATGCCGGCGAGAATGCCGAGCAGGGTGCCGACGGTGCGCCGGAAGCCGCGAATGAGGATGTCGCCGCGGGACGTGGTGTTGGCGAACACCAGGAAAGCGGTGATCACCGCCCAGTACCACCGCTGGGTCGACACCAGTTCCCCGCCCAGGATGGCCAACCCCGCGCCGATCACCGCCTGGATGGCCTGCCGGGTCGTGATGCGCAGCCCCTGCTGCGGCGAGGCCGGCACGGGCGACGGCGACGCGGCCTCCGAGGTCGTCCGGCGATGCCGCCCCGCGTAGTCCTCGGTGACCGCGGTGCGCAGGTCCGACTCCAGCTCCGCCCGGGCGGAGGTGATGCTGACAGCCAGCTCGCGGATGGCCCGCCGCAGCCGCGTGACCAGCGGCGGGTTGTCCACGGCGTCCAGCTGCCGGCCGATCTCCTGGAGCCGGCTGATCGACCGGTCGTCCTCGTACACCAGCGCCGGCCGCGGATCCCGGCCGGCCAGCAGCCGCAGCTCCTGGAGTTCGGCGACCAGGCCGGCCCGCAGCTCCGGCGGGAGCTCGCCGCCGGCCACCAGCCGCCGGGTGGCCACGGCCAGCCGTTCGCCGGTCAGCTCGATGTCGACGACGTCCTGCTGCCACTGGTCGAACTGGGCCGGCTCGACCAGCTCGGCCAGCTCCGTCTCGATCATCAGCGCGCACTCGTGCAGCCGCGCCACCCGCTTGCGCACCTGCTCGTGCCGGCGGTCGTCCGGGTCCTCCACGAGGTGCGCGGCGGCGTCCACGAGCTGTCCGAGGCGGGCTCGGAACGCGACGACGATCCGCCGCAGCGACAGCCGCGGCCGCCGCGGCACGAGCACGAAGTGCGACAGCGCCGAGCAGCACAGCGCCACCACGACCGCCAGCAGCAACAGCGGCAGCTGCGCCAGGGTGGCGTGGATGAACAGCGAGAAGAAGAACGTCATGAACGCGACCATGCCGACGGCGAAGCCGCGCGGGGCGTATCGCCGCAGGTAGACCGCCCCGAAGATGATCACGAGGAAGGCCGCGTCGCCGAACTTCGGCCACGGCTCCAGCAGCGCGCCCACAGTGATCACGCCGCCGGCCACGAACGGCAGCAGCACGAACGTGATCGCCCGGGCCCGGACGGTCTTGTCGTTGACCGACATCGCCGACATCATCGCCACGATGGTGCCCAGCATGATCGTCGTGATGGGCAGCCCCAGCAGCGCCAGGGCGGCGATGGCCAGCACGACGCTGACCGCCGTGCGGACGGCCTGCCTCAACCGGAGCGTGCCCGGATCGGCGGCGGCCAGCCGATCGAGCACGGCGTCGAACACGTGCGTCATAGACCGTCGACTATGCCGTACCGACACCGCACCCGATCAAGACATGCCGTCAGGCTGAGCGCCTAATCACCAGCCTGGGGCGTACGACCGGCCAGTGCGTCGCCGCGGTCGTCTGCTCGGACAGGATCAGCCCGACCTGCTCCACGGCCAGTTCGCCGATGCGCCGCTTGTCGATGTGCAGCGTGGTCAGCGGCGGGTCGACCAGCTCGCCCAGCGCCAGGCCGTCGAAGCCGATCACCGCGCAGTCGGCCGGCACCTGCCGGCCCAGCCCGCGCGCGGCCTGCACCGCGCCGATGGCCACCAGGTCGTTGAACGCGAACACCGCCGTGACGTCCGGATGGGCCCCGAGCAGGGCCGCCATCGCCGCCACGCCGCCGGCCACCGAGTGGTCGCAGTCGAAGATCCAGCCGTCGTCGACGGCCAACCCCAGCTCCCGGGCCACGGCCAGGTAGTGCCGGCGGCGACCGGCCTGCGACGGGTACGGCGCCCCGTCGAGCATGCCGATCCGCTTGTGCCCGGACGACACCAGGTGCCGCAGGCCGGCCAGCACGCCGCCCTCGATGTCGATCCGCACCGATCCCAGCCGCGGCGAGCTGCTCGGCCGTTCCAGCAGCACCAGCGGCACCCCGCCGGCGTGCCGCTCCAGCTCGTCGTCGGGATTGGCGAGATAGCCGACGATCGCGTCGGCCTGGTGCGACAGCACTTCTAGCGCTGCTAGCTCCCGCTCGAGCGAGTACTGGGTGTCGCACACCACCACGTGCCAGCCGCGGTGCTCGGCCGCCGCCAGCACGCCGGCCGCGACCTCCGGGAAGAACGGGTTGACCAGGTCGGAGATGATCAGTCCGATGGTCGTGGTGTCCTGTTTGACCAATCCACGGGCGAACCGGCTCGGCCGGTAGCCCAACGTGCGCACTGCCTCCAGCACTCGCTGCTTGGTGGTGGGGGTTATCTCGGCCATGTCGTTGACCGCCCGGGACACGGTCTGCCGCGACACCCCCGCCAGTTTGGCGACGTCCTCGATGGTCGCGCGGCCGCGGCGTCCAGGTCTGCTCATACGTCCTTCCTCGTTCGGACTCCCCGTAGTTACCTGATTGCATCCGGGCGCGACGGAACACCGCCGTCAGGGTGAGACAATGCCGACCGCCACTGCGCGCCTACCCAGAAGGAGCCCGGATGTCGGTGGATCCCAGGGCCGGACAGCCCGCCGCGCCGTCCGATCTGGTCGACCTGGCCAAGCTCGTCACCGCCTACTACGCCGAGCATCCGGACCCGTCCGTGCCCGAGCAGCGGGTCGCGTTCGGCACCTCCGGGCACCGCGGCTCGGCGTTGTCCGTGGCGTTCAACGAGGACCACATTCTCGCCACCAGCCAGGCGATCTGCGAGTACCGCGCCGGGCAGGGCATCACCGGTCCGCTGTTCATGGGCAAGGACACGCACGCGTTGTCCGAGCCGGCGTTCGTGAGCGCGCTGGAGGTGTTCGCGGCCAACGAGGTCCGGGTGCTGATCGACAGCCGCGACGGCTACACGCCGACCCCGGCGCTGTCCCGCGCGATCCTGGCGCACAACTCCGATGGCAGCGCCGACAAGGCCGATGGCGTGGTCATCACGCCGTCGCACAATCCCCCACGTGATGGTGGTTTCAAGTACAACCCGCCCAACGGCGGCCCGGCCGACACCGACGTGACGCGCTGGATCCAGGACCGCGCCAACGAATTGCTGGCCACCGGACTGGCCGGCGTGAAGCGAGTGACCTACGCGAAAGCGCTCGCCGCGGACACCACCGGGCGGTACGACTTCCTCGACGCGTACGTGGGCGCGCTGCCGTCGGCGCTCGACCTGGACGTGATCAAGTCCTCCGGGCTGCGCATCGGCGCGGACCCGCTGGGCGGTGCATCGGTTGCGTACTGGGGCGAGATCGCCGACCGCTACGGCCTCCACATGACCGTGGTGAATCCCTTGGTGGACGCCACCTTCCGGTTCATGACGCTGGACTGGGACGGCAAGATCCGGATGGACTGCTCGTCGCCCAACGCGATGGCCTCGCTGATCGGCCGC
>DATJJB010000851.1:0-2467 GCA_035492655.1 Kutzneria sp.
TGGTGCCCCATCCGCCCCTGCTGGTACCCGAACTGGTGGCCGGCGCGGTGGCCGAGACGGACGCTGTCCGACGCGCCTGTGTGGCCGCCGGCAAGCGGCTGGCCGCGCTCAGCCGGGACTGGCTCGCCGTCGCCGGCTCCGCTGATTTCCAGGGCCTGACCAGCGCGGATGCCGTTGGTTCGTTTCGTGGCTACGGCGTTGACAAGATCGTTTCGCTGGCCGACGGCGCCGTCGCGGACGACGTCGATCCCGGACTTCCGCTGCCGGTGTTGGTCGCCGGATGGCTGCGGGAGCAGGCCGGGGCGGGTCGGGTCGTCGTCCAGACGATCGATCCGGCCGGTTCGGTGAACGACAGCCGGCGAGTGGGTGAACGGCTCGCCCGGCAGGACCGTCCGGTCGGGCTGCTCGTGCTGGGCGACGGGTCGAGCCGCCATCCCGGGCCGGCCGGCCACCCCGATGAGCGATCGATCGGTTACGACGCGTCGGTGCGGGACGCGCTCGCCGCCGCCGATGTGGACGCCCTGCTCGGTCTGGACGTGGCGCTGGCGGCCGAACTGGACGTGTCGGGCCGGGCGGCGTGGCAGGCGTTGGCCGGGGCCGCTGCGGGCCGTTCGTGGCGCGGCGAGCTGTTGTACTCCGAGGCCCCGTTCGGCGTCGGGTACCACGTGGCGTGCTGGGAGCCCGCGTGAGCGTGCGCGCCATCGCGGTGGTCGGTCCGACCGCCGCCGGCAAGTCCGACCTTGGTGTGGAGCTCGCGCTGCGGTTCGGCGGCGAGGTGATCAACGCTGACGCGATGCAGCTGTACCGGGGCATGGACATCGGCACCGCCAAGCTGTCCGTGGCCGAGCGCCGCGGCGTGCCCCATCACATGCTCGATGTCCTTGACGTGACCGAGACGGCCTCCGTTGCCGCCTACCAGCGGCAGACCCGTGAGCTCATGGCCGAGCTCATCGCCTCCGGCGTGACACCCGTCCTCGTAGGCGGCTCTGGTCTGTACATCCAGGCCGTGCTCGACGAACTCGAGTTCCCCGGCACCGATCCCGCCGTCCGCTCCCGCCTGGAGTCCGACCTAGCAACGCTAGGTTCCGAAGCGCTGCACGCGAAGCTAGCAACGCTAGATCCCCTAGCGGCGACAGCCATCCTCCCTTCCAACGGCCGTCGCGTGGTACGGGCCTTGGAAGTCATCGAGCTCACCGACCGCCCCTTCTCGGCGACCATGCCCAAGCGCGGCCACCCCCGCTTCGACACCGTCCAGATCGGCATCGACCGCGACGTCGCCGAGCTCGACTCCCGGGTCGATCTCCGCGTCGATCTCATGTTCTCCGCCGGCCTGGTCGCCGAGGTCCAGTCCCTTGAGCCCCTCGGCCTCCGCGCCGGCCTCACCGCCTCCCGCGCCCTCGGCTACCAGCAGACCCTGGCCTACCTCGACGGCTCGTGCGACCTGGCCACCGCCGCCGCCGACACCGCCCGCGCCACCCGCCGCTTCGTCCGCCGACAGCGCTCTTGGTTCCGGCGCGACCAGCGCATCACCTGGTTCGACGGCGCCCGGCCGGACTTGTTCGAGGCGGTGTGCGCCTCGCTGTAGCCGCGCCTCCCCGCCTCGCCGGTCCCTGACCTCCGGCGCGATACTCTGAACGGGTGGGTATCGAGTTCGTCAAGGGGCATGGCACCGAGAACGACTTCGTCGTGCTGCCCGATCCCGACGGCACGCTGGAGCTGACCGAGTCTCGCGTGCAGGCCCTGTGCGACCGTCAGCGTGGGCTCGGCGCCGACGGCGTGCTGCGCGTCGTGCCCAACAAGCTCTTCTCCGGTGCCGGCGACGGTTGGTTCATGGATTACCGCAACGCCGACGGCTCCATCGCCGAGATGTGCGGCAACGGTGTTCGGGTCTTCGCCACCTACCTCGTGGACGCCGGTCTGGCCTCGCCCGGCGAGTTCGTCGTCGGCACCCGCGCCGGTGACCGTCCCGTCGTCGTGCACCCCGACGGCTCCGTCACCGTCCAGATGGGTCCCGCCCGCATCACCGGTACGTCCGTCGCCACCCTCGGTGGCGTCTCCTTCCCCGGCGTCGCCGTCGATGTCGGCAACCCGCACCTCGTCTGCGTCACCGAGGTCCCCGTCGCTTCCCTCGACCTCTCCGCCGCCCCCGGCCGGGACCAGTCTCTGTTCCCCCACGGCGTCAACGTCGAGTTCGTCAACCGCCGCTCGCCTTCCTCCCTCGCCATGCGCGTCCACGAACGCGGCGTCGGCGAGACCCGCTCCTGCGGCACCGGCACCGTCGCCACGGTGGCCGCCCACCTCCACCTCCTCGGCCTCCCCACCGGCTCCGCCACCGTCTCCATCCCCGGTGGCCAGGTCACCGTCACCATCGACACCGCCGACAGCACCCTCACCGGCCCCGCCGTCCTCGTCGCCCGCGGCGAACTCAGCGACGCCTGGTGGGCTTCGCTCTGACGCGCACGCGGTC
>DATJJB010000852.1:0-6764 GCA_035492655.1 Kutzneria sp.
GCCGAACGCCTCGGTGGTCGTGCCGGCCGGGGCGACCAGCTCGATCGCCGCCGAGTGGGCGGTCGACTGCGGCGTGATCAGGATGCCCACCGCCAGCAGGGCCAGGGCCAGGCCGAACATCGTGGACGGCAGCACCAGCAGAAGCAACAGCAGCGCGAAGCCGGCCAGCAGCACCGGCAGCCGCAGGTGCATGGCCCGCGGCCACGGCCGCACACCGTAGAGCACACCGAAGACCACCGAGCTGACCGACCACAGGCTCAGCAGCAGGCCACCGGCCGACGGCGCGCCCGCTTCGGTGGCGAACGCCGGCACCGCGACCTCGACGAAGCCGATCGTCACGCCGAAGCCGAGCGCCGCCAGGGCCACCGTGCGCATCCCGGGGCTGGCCAGCGCGCCGAGCAGGCTCGCCGGTCGCAGCTCGTCCCGGTTGGGCCGCCATGAGCGGACCGTCGGCGTCAGCGCGAACGCCAGACCGCCGATGACCATGGCCAGCGTGCCGGCGACCAGGCCGGTGCCGGCCCAGGGCAGCGTGGTCATCACGCCGGCCAGGCCCGGGCCCAGGATGAAGAAGACCTCCATGCTGATGGCCTCGTAGGCGTACGCCGCCTGACGCACCGGGCCGGGCGGCACCAGGCGTACCCACAGCGAACGGGAGGCCGAGCCGACCGACATCTCGGTCAGGCCGATACCGAAGGCCAGCAGGACCATCAGCCACTCGGCCTGGTGGGTCTCCACCGCCCAGACCTCGCCGCCGACGAAGGCCAGCGTGAGGCCGGCGATGACGCACATCGGCCGGGTCGGGCCGACCCGGTCCATGATCCGGCCCTGCACCACCGAGCCGACCGAGACACCGATCAGCGCCGCCGCCGAGGTCAGGCCGGCGACGGCGAACGAGCCGGTGGCGCGCTGCACGTACAGCAGCAGGGCCAGGCCGATCATCGCGACCGGCAGCCGGGCCAGTGCGGAGGCGAGCACCGGCAGCTTCGCGCCGGGCGTGGTCAGTGCGGTGCGGTAGTCGGAGAGGGACGCGGACTGGGACATGTGTACCAGTGTGCCAGAGACTGGTACCGCCGTACCAGAGTGGAGTGCTAAGTCACGATGTAGTCACGGCGTTGCGATGAGTGGGTGAACGAGCGCAACGTAAAGACCCAATTTGGAGTCCTTGAGGGTGAATCCGGTTGTCCGTGGCAGGCAGTTCCATGTCACAGTGACCAGGCACAACCTCCTCAGGTGTCGGGTTCGGGGCCTGACACCAGAGGGGACGGGGTGCGCGGCCCGTCGGGGGATGGCCCGCGCAACACGAAAGGCCGGTCGAGAGCGTCGGGGGCTCTGACCGGCCTTTCGTCGTTTCTGGGGTTCTGCCTGCTTTGTCTGGATCGGGCGATCTTCCCGCCGTCCGGAAATGTGGCCGATCGATGAGCAAAGACTGCCTGCTCGGACACCAAAAGGCCCCCATCCAGAAGGTGGATGGGGGCCGGTGGTTGCTGCCACGCCGTCTCGGGGTCCGGGGCGGAGCCCCGGCGTGGGGGTGTGGGGGCCGGGCCCCCACAGGGCACCTAGGCGAGCGAGAGCGGCGAGCGCTCTCCGCGAGCACGCGTCAGCGCGCTCGCCTAGCCAGGCGCTCCGGGTCGAGGATCAACACACTCTTGCCCTCCAGCCGCAGCCAGCCGCGGTGCGCGAAGTCGGCCAGCGCCTTGTTCACGGTCTCGCGGGAGGCGCCGACGTACTGGGCGATCTCCTCCTGCGTCAGGTCGTGAGTGACCCTCAGCAGGCCGGCCTCCTGGCTGCCGAACTGGCGCGCGAACTGGAGCAGCGCCTTGGCCACCCGGCCGGGCACGTCGGTGAAGATCAGGTCGGCCAGCATGTTGTTCGTCCGGCGCAGCCTACGGGCCAGCACCCGCAGCAGCTGCTCGGCGATCTCGGGCCGCTTGCTGATCCATTCCCGCAGCTCGGGCCGGCCCATCGAGAGCGCGCGGACCTCGGTCACGGTGGTCGCGGTCGACGTGCGCGGGCCCGGGTCGAAGATCGACAACTCGCCGAACATGTCGGACGGGCCCATGATGTTGAGCAGGTTCTCGCGGCCGTCCGGCGACTTGCGGCCGATCTTCACCTTGCCGCTGTGGATGATGTAGAGCCGGTCGCCGGGCTCGCCCTCCGCGAAGATCACGTGTCCCCGCGGGAAGTCGATCGGTTCCAGCGTGACGAGCAGAGCCTCTGCCGCCGACGGTTCCACACCCTGGAAGATGCCCGCGCGGGCCAGGGTCTCGTCCACCTCGTCCCTCCTTCGAGACGCGGCGGCCGGTGCCGCCGATCACTAGCGTGTCAGTCTAGGACCCGTTGCCCCTGGTCCGCCGGGGACGCAGCCTCGCGGCGCGTCCGCCCAGCCTACGCAGACGGAACAGTTCCAGCGCCCGGCCGATGCCGTGTCCGTACAGCGCCCTGACCTCGTCCGGTCGGGCCTGCTCCAGGAATTCCTCGACCTCGTTCTCCTGCACGGCAACGTGGCGCAGGCGAGCTTCCACGCGCTCCATGAAGAGCGCGAAGAACATGATCAGAAGTGGTACGACGAGCACCAACCAGGCAGTCATGATGCCTTCATCCTCTCTCATGGCCGTTCGGACGCGCGCATCGGGGGTCACCCCGGCGTGTCGGACCTGTCGGTCGGGGTCCGTACGCTGGGTAGGTGCCAGCGACCGCCGCCGCGAACAACCTCAGCCTCGTCCGCCGGGTGCGGCGGATGACCCGCGCGTTGGCGCAGGGGTACCCAGACGCGCACTGCGAACTCGACTTCGGCACGGCGCTCGACCTCACGGTCGCCGTGATCCTGTCGGCCCAGTGCACCGACAAGCGGGTCAACGAGGTCACGCCGGCCCTGTTCCACAAATACCGGACCGCGGCCGACTACGCCGGGGCGAACCGGGTCGAGCTGGAGGAGATGATCCGGCCGACCGGCTTCTACCGGAACAAGGCCACCTCGATCATGGGCCTCGGCGCGGCGCTGGTGGACAAGCACGGCGGCGAGGTGCCCGGCACCCTCGAGGAGCTGGTCCGGCTGCCGGGCATCGGCCGCAAGACGGCCAACGTGGTGCTCGGCGAGGCCTTCGACGTGCCCGGTATCACCGTCGACACCCACTTCGGCCGGCTGGTCCGGCGCTGGGGCTGGACCGAGGAGTCCGACCCGGTCAAGGTCGAGCACGCCATCGGGGAGCTCGTCCCGCGCAAGGACTGGACGATGCTCTCGCACTGGACGATCTTCCACGGCCGCCGCGTCTGCCACGCCCGCAAGCCGGCCTGCGGGGCCTGCTTCCTGGCCCCGGACTGCCCCTCCTTCGGTGACGGCCCGACCGACCCGGCGATGGCGGAGAAGCTGGTCAAGGGGGACGAGGCGCCGCACCTGCTGGCCTACGCCGAGCAGGTCAGGGCCGGCAAGAAGAAGGCCGGCGCCGCGAAATGAGCGTTCGGTGGCGGTGGCTGCTGGTGGCGGTGGTGCTCGCGGTGGCAACCGCGATCGCCGTGTGGCCGCGCGGCCAGGCGCCCACCCACGCCGACCGGCCGACGCCCGATCTCGGCGCGCTGCGGCAGACCGCCGCCTTGCCCAGTTGTCCGAAAACGACGGGTAAGGGCCCGTTGGCCGGTCTCAAGGTCACGTGCATGTCCGACGGCTCGGAGATCACCCTTGGCGGCGGCCCGATGCTGGTCAACTTCTGGGAGCCGTGGTGCGTGCCGTGCCGCACCGAGCTGCCGGTGCTCCAGGAATATGCGGCCCGACCTGGGGCGATCCCGGTCCTGCTCGTCGAGATCCCGGCCAACAGCGACCAGGCCGGCGGCCTGGACCTACTCGGCTCGCTCAAGGTCAAACTGCCGGCCGTGTGGGATCCGAACGCGGTGGTGGCCAACGCACTGGGTCGGCCGAACGTCTTCCCTGTCAACCACGTAGTTGCAGCGGACGGCACCGCCAAGAGGATTACCACGGTGCCCTTCTTCGAGTCGGCGGACCAGGTGGAACAGGTGGTACGGCAGTATGCGGACGGGAGAGTCACCGGATGAGTCCTGGCCCCCTGGTGGACCCGGCGGACGTGCCCGGCTGGCTGGCCGGCCTGGTCGCGGCCACCGCCGACCTGGACGCCTCCGCGCTGACCAGGGTCCGCCCGCCGAACGGCCTACCGACCAGGCCGGCTTCGGTGCTGATGCTGCTCGGTGACGGCGACGACGGTCCCGACGTGCTGCTGACCCGCCGCGCCGACACCCTCAACTCCCACCCCGGCCAGGTCGCCTTCCCCGGCGGCAGCGCCGACGACACCGATCAGGGCCCGGTCGACACCGCGCTGCGCGAGGCCGAGGAAGAGGCCGGCGTGCTGGCCGACGGCGTCCGCCCGGTCGCGCTGCTGCCCGACCTGTTCGTGCCGGTCTCCGGCTTCATGGTCACGCCCGTGCTGGCCCTCTGGGAACGGCCGTCGCCGGTCCGGGTGGTCGACCCGGCCGAGACGGCCGCGGTGGCGCGGGTGCCGATCGCGCACCTGTCCGACCCGGCCAACCGGTTCCGGGTCCGGCATCCCTCCGGATTCAGCGGACCGGCCTTCGCCGCACCGGGCATGCTGGTGTGGGGCTTCACCGCCGGCCTGCTCGACGGGCTGCTCCGGCTGGCCGGCTGGGAACGCCCGTGGAACGCGGCCGACGTGCGTGATCTGGACGAGTCGCTGCGAGCGGCGAACGCGGAGGTGCAGGCGTGAACTGGGTCGACCTGGTGGTGGTCCTGCTGGCCGTGATCGCCGCGATCTCCGGGGCCCGGCACGGCCTGATCACCACCCTGCCGGCGACCGTCGGCGTGCTCGGCGGCACCGTGCTCGGCCTGATCGTGACGCCGATGATCATGGCCAACTTCAACAGCAACGTCACCCGGATCGCGGTCTGGATGGGCGCGCTGGTGCTGCTGGTCGCGCTGGGCGAGACCTTAGGCGTGTGGCTCGGCCGGTCCATCCGCCAGCACATCCGGCTCGGCCCGTTCACCGGCGTCGACCACACGCTGGGCGCGGTCGTGCAGTGCGCGGTGGTGTTCGTGGTGGCCTGGGTGTTCGCGCTGCCGCTGACCTCGGTGCCGGTGCCCGGCCTGGCCTCGGCCATCCGCGGCTCGGTGGTGCTGGGCACCGTCAACAACCTGATGCCGGCCGAGGCCGAGCAGCTGCCCAACGACGTGAGCAAGCTGCTCAGCTCGGGCCTGCTGACCGCGACCGGGCCGTTCACCCGGACCCCGATCACCGACGTGGACCCGCCCGACACGGCCCTGCAGAACAGCCAGGTCGTGAAGTCGGTGGAGTCCAGCGTGCTCAAGGTGCGCGGACGGGCGCCGTCCTGCTCGCGGGCGCTGGAGGGCAGCGGCTTCGTGATCGCCCCCGAGCGCGTGATGACCAACGCGCACGTGGTCGCCGGCACCGACGACGAGGTGGTGGAGGTCGGCCGCGGCCAGCTCACCGCGCACGTCGTCTACTACGACCCGGAGGCCGACGTCGCGGTGCTGTCCGTGCCCGGCCTCGACGCCCAGCCGCTTCAGTTCAGCCAGCAGGACTACACCTCCGGCCAGGACGCGATCGTGCTCGGCTACCCGCTGGACGGCCCGTACACCGCGCGGGCGGCCCGGGTCCGGCAGCGCATCCAGCTCAACGGGCCGGACATCTACGGCACCCAGAAGGTCAACCGGGACGTCTACACGATCCGGTCCACGGTCAAGAGCGGCAACTCCGGCGGCCCGCTGATCAACCCGAACGGGCAGGTCATCGGCGTCGTGTTCGGCGCGGCGGTGGACGACCCGGAGACCGGCTTCGCACTGACCACGGCCGAGGTCAGCAAGGTGGTGCAGCAGGCCCGGTCGCTGTTCCGGCCGGTGTCAACCGGCTCCTGTGCCGAGTAGCAGCGCGGTGACGGCGTCGGGGCGCTCCCACTGCGGGAAGTGCCCGGCGTCGTCGATCACGCGGTACGGCGCGAAGCGGGTGATCGGCGAGGTGCGGGCATCGTGCTCGCCGCGCAGCCGCAGCACCGTGGCCTCGAGCGGGCGGCACACGGCTTTCTTGAAGTCGCGGCCGTCGCCCCGTAGCCGGGAGCGGAAGGCCCAGCGGAAGTACTCCATGCTGCTGTGCGGGACGCCCCGGATCAGCATTGCCTCACGGGTGCGTCGCAGCACCTCGGGGTCGACCGTCCACTGCGGACCGGTCCACGCACGCAGCAGGCGTTCGATCACGGCGGCATCGTCGGCCACGAGCCGGCGCTCCGGCCAGAACGGCGGCTGGGCCTTGAGGAGGGTCCGCAGCGGGATCTCCAGTGGGTGCGGCGCGGAGATCGTCGTGACGGACTCGACCAGTCGGGGATGCAGGGCCGCGGTCGTCCACGCCAGCACGCCGCCCCAGCCGTGCCCGACCAGATGGGCCCGGCGCGCGCCGAGGGCCTTGATCAGCCCGGCGACGTCGCCGGCCAGCGTCCAGCCGTCATAGCCGCGCGGCGTCTTGTCCGACTTGCCGTAACCCCGCAGGTCCACCGCCACCGCGTGGCGGCCGTGCGCGGCGAGCGCCGGCAGCTGGTGCCGCCAGGTCCACCAGAACTCGGGGAACCCGTGCAGCATCAGCGTCAGCGGACCGCTACCGGCCTCGGCGACGTGCAGCCGGATGCCGTTGGCCGAGACGGTCCGGTGCCGCAATATCGATCAACTCGGGGCGTTACGAGTGCTCGCCGGGGTGGCTCAGCGCGGCGGCCGTGTCCTTGATCGTCTCGATGGT
>DATJJB010000853.1:0-3415 GCA_035492655.1 Kutzneria sp.
GCGAGGCCGAGGGCTACGCCCGCGACGGCCTGCGCGTGGCCCAGACCTATGGCATGGCCTACGTCGAGGCGATGCTGCACCACCAGCTCGGCGAGCTGCATCTGGAGCAGGGCCGCGGGCAGGCCGCGCGCCTCGAACTCAACCTCGCACTGGCCGTATACCGGCGCATGCGCTCCCCGTACGCGGAGGCCGTCGAGGCCGCCCTGGCTGGTTTAGCCGACGTTTAGCCCCCCTGCCAGCGGATGTGAAAACGTGGCAGGCGGACACCGCCGACGCTGTCCGCGAGGCTTGCTGCCGTGCGGGTGATGCTGGGGGACCCAGAGGGGGGTCTGTCACCCGGTCGGGTCAGCCGGCGCTCGGGGGAGAGCGCCGACTGAGCCGCGCTGTGTGGTTCCTACTTGCACCTGGGGGTCAGGTAGGAACCACACGGGCTCTGGGCGACGTGTGCCCGCGGAAAGCGCGGGCCGCGTCGCCCGTCGTCTCTTCTGGGGGGCGACCCCCAGACCCCCGAATGCCGGGCTGCGCCCGGCGTGCTCACACTCAGAGCTCGCTCAGTTCCGGCCGCTTGGGCGTCAGGCCGTCGCCGGAGTGCACGCGACGCAGCCGCCGACCGATCCACGGCATGAAGAAATCCTTGGCCCAGCGCAGATCCTCCTGCCGCCGGGCGAAACCCCCGAGCCGCGTCACCGGCGGCCACGGGTCGTCCCACGACTCGGCCTCCACGCCCAGCCGGTCCGCGACCAGCAGCGCCAGCCGGCGGTGGCCCTCCGGCGACGGGTGCAGCCGGTCGGCCGCCCAGGCCCGCGAGTCGCGCAGCATCTCCAGCGGCCACAGGTCGACCACGGTCGCGCCGTGCTTGTCGGCGATGGCCCGCAGGTGCCCGTTGTAGGTGGCGATCTTGCCGCGTAACCGGCCCAGCACCGGGGTGCCCTTGGTGTCCATCCCGGTGAAGATCACCACGTGGCTGCCGGCCGCGGCCAGCTGCGTGGCGGCGTCGTCGAACAGCTCGGCGATCCGGTCCGGGTCGCTGCCCGGGCGGAGGATGTCGTTGGTGCCGGCGCACAGCGTCACCAGGTCGGCCTTCATCGCCGCGGCCAGCGGCACCTGCTCGGTCAGGATCTCCAGCATCTTGCGGCTGCGCACGGCCAGGTTGGCGTACCGGAAATCCGGCGTGCCCGCCGCCAGCAGCTCGGCCAGCCGGTCGGCCCAACCCCGGTAGACCTGGCCGTCCGGGCCCAGGTCCTCCAGCCCCTCGGTGAAGCTGTCGCCCACGGCCACGAACGTGGTGAAGCGGTGCTGCACTGCCGTTCCTCCCTCGAATCCCCCACGAATTGGTTGGACAGGCCAACCAACCAGTCAGGATGCACCGCCCGGCTCGACCTACGCCACCGTCGGTTACGCCGCCGTAGGTGATCGGCAGCCGTTAGGGTCTGCGCCATGTCCGCACGCGTGCTCCCGCTGGTCGCCGGCCTGTTCCTGCTCACGGCCTGCACGTCAGGAGGCAACGCGCCGACCGTCACCGGCAGTCCCGGCGTGTCCGGGATCTCAGCGGACCGGCCGGCGTCGCTGGACGGCATCGATCCGTGCGCGCTCATCGACGACCGCGGCCGCGGGGCGCTCGGCATCACCACCGCGCCACACAATGGGGTGAATGTGTCGGCCTCCAGCTCGTGCGGCTGGCTGCTGCCCGACGGCTACTACGCCACGGTCGGTCTGTTCACCCAGGTCGGCCTGGATGACCTGGCCGTTCCCGCCGGCACCACGGCCACCTCGATCGGCGGACGGCCCGGCAAGAAGGTCGTGAAGACCACCGATCCGGGCTGCTCGCTGTACCTGGCCGCGACCGCCCACTCCAGCGTCCAGATCGACGTCGACCAGGGCAAAGACCCGGAGGTCTCCTGCTACGACGCGCTCAAGGTGGCCTTCGTGGCCGACCCTCGGTTGCCGGCCGCGCCGTAAGTCCGCAGGGGCTACTGTCTGCGCCGACCCTGTCGCTCTCAGTGTGCCCTGGAGTCGGTGGATGCAGCGCTACGGGTGGCTGGTCGCCGCCGCGGCCACCGGTGTGGTGATGGTTCTGGTCGCCGTGGTCGCCGGCGGCAGCGACGCCGCGCCGCGGACCCGACCCGGTGACCTGCCGCCGCTCGGGCAGCCCGTGGTCGTGCAGGAACCGGGCGGCGGCGAGCCGCTGAGCTACGGCGACACCGCCGCGTACGACGCGTGCGCGTTGCTGTCCACGCGGACCCTGGGCGATCAGGGCGTGCGCATCGATCCCGGCTCGTCGTTCATCGACAGCCACCTCGACGGCACCGTGCCGCCCGACGCCGCGGTGCCGCAGGGCGGTCTGGACTCCATCAGCAACTGCCGGTACACGCTGCTCGGCGGCGACGAGTTGAGCGTCACCGTGCAGCAGACGCCGTTCACCACACCGGACAAAGTGGACCAGACCCGGGCGTGGCCGCAGCAGAACAACGCCGTGGTGCGGCACGACCGCGGGCTGGACGTCTCGTCCTATCGGGACGGTGCCGGCTGGACCACCGTGATCGGCCGGCCCAGGCTCGCCGTCACGATCAACTTCGACCTGCGCCGGCCGGTGTACGGCGACCGGGACCAGCACCAGTTCGTGCTCGACGTGACCAGGACCGTGGTCGACGCCGTGGTCGCCGGGCCGGCCGGGCCCGCGGTGTACCGGCACACCGGGCCGTTCACCGGTGTGCCGAGCCCGTGCCAGCTGCTCACCGCGGACGCCTTCCAGCAGGCCTATCCCGACCGGCCGTCCTCGCTCGTGCTGGAGTACGCCGACGCCGGTTTCGCCACCGTGGCGCAGGACGACGGGGAGACCGCGCTGCGCACCTCGGCCAGCTGCCGGCGGTCCAATGTGGTGCCCGACGGGGCGCTCGGCCCGCTGTACCGGGAGATCCGGCTGGACATGGTCGTGTGGGACAAGTCGCAGTGGACCGTGCCGCGTGACCACACCGACTGCGGCGGGGCGGCCGTGACTCTTGGCGTGACTCTTGGTGACGGGGCGAGCTGCCTGACCGATTCAGGGCCCTCGACCTGGAATCTGTCCTTCCGAACCGGACGATCGGTGATCACGCTTTCCACCGGTGGGACCGCCGCCGGCGACCGCGAAGCGGTGAAACGCCTGCTCACACCGGTCGCGCGGACGATCGTCGCCCGACTGCGGTGAATATCTCGTTCGAGTGGGAACCTTGGTGAAGTTTTCTCCGTCCGAGAGGGCAGTTCGCTAGCATCAGGAGCCGTCAGCACTCAGGGTGGGGAGAGGCATGTCGACACCAGGGGACCAGTCGTCGATGGACCCGGCGGCGCAGGCTACCTATGACTACGCGCAGCGGGTGAACCAGCAGACCGGCGGTGGGGGCGGTCTGTTCGGTGGTCTCTTCTCGATGGTCGAAGG
>DATJJB010000854.1:0-2861 GCA_035492655.1 Kutzneria sp.
ACCACGCGGCGGGCCTCGGTCAGGGCGAGCCGCCAGTCGGAGACGTGGTGCAGGACCCGGGCGAGGTGCACACCGCCAAGGGAAGCGGTGGCGAAGGGCAGGGCGCAGGCGTCGGCCCGGAGGAAAGGCGCCGAAGGCGCATCGGGACCACGGAGGTCGACGGCGTCGAGCAGGACCAAGGGTCCGCCGAGTTGGGCGGCAACGGAGCCGGCGCCGCAGCCGACGTCCAGCACCGGGCCGGGGAAGAAACGGCGAAGCCGCCCGTAGAGATCACGGGCGGCTTCATCCGGCACCGGCATCATGTCGGCAACACCGCGAGGTCGCGCCGGTGCCTGGACCGCGGGCATTTGTCGATCGAGTCAGTCCATCGATCGACAAATGCCAAGGGAAGGCACCGGCTCAAGAGCGACCTCGCCCGCCGAGGCACTCGGCGCATGGGCACAGACTCACGCGCCGGCGGCGGACTTCAGGGCCTCGGCGCGGTCGGTGCGCTCCCACGGCAGGTCGAGGTCCGGGCGGCCGAAGTGGCCGTAGGCGGCGGTCGGGGCGTAGATGGGCCGCAGCAGGTCGAGGTCGCGGATGATCGCGGCCGGCCGGAGGTCGAAGACCTCGCTGATGGCCTGCTGGATCTTGGCCGGGTCGACGACCTCGGTGCCGAAGGTCTCGACGAACAGACCGACCGGGGCGGCCTTGCCGATGGCGTAGGCGACCTGGACCTCGGTGCGGGTGGCCAGGCCGGCGGCGACGACGTTCTTGGCGACCCAGCGCATGGCGTACGCGGCGGAGCGGTCGACCTTCGACGGGTCCTTGCCGGAGAAGGCGCCGCCACCGTGCCGGGCCATGCCGCCGTAGGTGTCGACGATGATCTTGCGGCCGGTCAGGCCGGCGTCGCCCATCGGACCGCCGATGACGAAGCGGCCGGTCGGGTTGACGAACAGCCGCACGCTCTCGGTGTCCAGGGACAGCTCGGCCAGCTCGGGCAGCACGACCTGCTCACGCACGTCGACGGCGAGCATCTTCTCCAGGTCGATGCCGTCGGCGTGCTGGGAGGACACGACCACGGTGTCGAGCCGGACCGGCTGGTCGCCGGCGTACTCGATGGTGACCTGGGTCTTGCCGTCGGGCCGCAGGTAGGGCAGCGCGCCGTTCTTGCGCACGGCCGTGAGCCGCCGGGACAGGCGGTGGGCCAGCGCGATCGGCAGCGGCATCAGCTCGGGGGTGTCGGTGGTGGCGTAGCCGAACATCAGGCCCTGGTCACCGGCGCCCTGGCGGGCGATCTCGTCCTCGGCCGACTCGACCCGCGACTCGTAGGCGGTGTCCACGCCCTGGGCGATGTCGGGCGACTGCGAGCCGATCGCCACGTTCACGCCGCAGGAGTTGCCGTCGAAGCCCTTGGCCGAGGAGTCGTAGCCGATCTCGAGGATCTTCTCCCGGACGATGGTCGGGATGTCGGCGTAGGCCTCGGTGGTGACCTCGCCGGCCACGTGCACCTGACCGGTGGTGATCAGGGTCTCGACGGCGACGCGGCTGCGCGGGTCCTTGGACAGCAGGCCGTCAAGAATGGAGTCGCTGATCGCGTCACAGATCTTGTCGGGGTGGCCCTCGGTGACCGACTCAGAGGTGAACAGCCTCCGGCTGTGTTCGCTCACGACAACTCCTCACAGATTTTTCACTCGGCGGCGCCAGGTGGCTGCTCGATCAGGTTCTCTATCGCCTCAACCCTATCGGGCGTGACGTCGTGGCCCGCTCAAGTCCTGAGCAACGGAACCACGGCGTCCCACAGTGTGGCCGCCAGGCGCGCCTTGGAACCGTGCGGGATGGGACGCTCGTCACCCTCGGCGGACAGCAGCCAGCCGGCGTTGTCCTCCATCTCGAAGGCCAGCCCGTCGCCGACGGCGTTGACGACCAGCAGGTCGACGCCCTTGCGGGCCAGTTTGGCCCGGCCGTGGTGCAGCACGTCCCCGGTCTCGTCGCCGGTCTCGGCGGCGAAGCCGACCACGATCTGCCCAGTGGGACGGGCCTTGACCAGCTCGACCAGGATGTCCGGGTTGACCGCCAGCCGGATCGGCTCGGGCTCCCGGTCACCCTTCTTGATCTTCGACGCGGACAATCCCAGCGGTCGGAAGTCGGCGACGGCGGCGGCCATCACCACCACATCGGCCGAAGGGCTCTCGGCGTGCATGGCGTCGCGCAGCTCGACCGCGGACCCGATGCGCACCACCCGAACGCCGGCCGGGTCGGCCAGGTCGGCGGTGTGCCCGGCGACCAGCGTGACCTCGGCGCCACGCTGCGCGGCGACCCGGGCCAGGGCGTAGCCCTGCTTGCCCGACGACCGGTTGCCCAGGTAGCGGACGGGGTCAAGGGCCTCACGGGTCCCGCCGGCGGAGATGACGACGCGGCGGCCTTCGAGATCCCGGGGCAGGGCCGACGGGGCGGCCAGCAGCAGCCGGGCCAGCTCGACGATCTCGGCCGGCTCGGGCAGCCGGCCCTTGCCGGTGTCCTTGCCGGTCAGCCGGCCGCTGGCCGGCTCGGCCACGACCACGCCGCGGGACCGCAGGGTGGCCACGTTGGCCTGGGTGGCCGGGTGCTCCCACATCTCGGTGTGCATCGCCGGCACCATCAGCACCGGGCAGCGCGCGGTGAGCAGCGTGCCGGTGAGCAGGTCGTCGGCCATGCCGTGGGCGGCGCGGGCCAGCAGGTCGGCGGTGGCCGGCGCGACCACGACCAGGTCGGCGGTCTGCCCGATCTTGACGTGCGGCACCGCCGGGACGTCGGTGAACACCCCGGTGGCCACCGGCTGACCGGACAGCGCCTCGAAGGTGGCCGCGCCGACGAAGTTCAGCGCGGCCTCGGTGGGCACC
>DATJJB010000855.1:0-7574 GCA_035492655.1 Kutzneria sp.
ATGCGCGCGGTGGTCGAGGTGGAGGAGGACAACAAGGGGCGGACCATCCTGGTCGCCACCGAGCTGCCCTTCCAGGTCAACCCGGACAACCTGGTGGAGAACATCGCCACCCTGGTCCGCGACGGCAAGCTCGCCGGCATCGCCAACATCGCCGACGAGTCCAACAGCCGGACCGGCATGCGCATCGTCGTCACGCTCAAGCGGGACGCGGTGGCCAAGGTCGTGCTGAACAACCTGTACAAGCACACCCAGCTGCAGCACACGTTCGGCGTCAACATGGTCTCCCTGGTCGACGGCGTGCCGCGCACGCTGCGGCTGGACCAGATGATCCGCCTCTACGTGAAGCACCAGATCGAGGTCATCGTCCGGCGGACCCGGTACCGGCTGCGCAAGGCCGAGGAGCGGGCCCACATCCTGCGTGGTCTGGTCAAGGCGCTGGACCAGCTGGACGAGGTCATCGCGTTGATCCGCCGGTCGCCGACCGTCGACGAAGCCCGGACCGGCCTGATCGAGCTGCTCGAGGTCGACGAGATCCAGGCCAACGCCATCCTCGAGATGCAGCTGCGCCGGCTGGCCGCCCTGGAACGGCAGAAGATCGTCGACCAGCTGGCCGAGATCGAGCTGGAGATCGCCGACCTGCAGGACATCCTGGCCAAGCCGGAGCGGCAGCGGTCCATCGTCCGCGACGAGCTGATGGAGATCGTCGGCAAGTACGGCGACGACCGGCGCACCCGGATCCTGCCGTTCGACGGCGAGGTCTCGATGGAGGACCTCATCGCCGTCGAGGACGTGGTCGTCACGATCACTCGAACGGGTTATGCGAAGCGGACCAAGACCGACCTCTACCGCTCGCAGAAGCGCGGCGGCAAGGGCGTGCAGGGCGCGGCGCTCAAGCAGGACGACATCATCGCCCACTTCTTCGTCTGCTCCACCCACGACTGGATCCTGTTCTTCACCAACATGGGCCGGGTCTACCGGGCCAAGGCCTACGAGCTGCCCGAGGCCAACCGCAACGCCCGCGGCCAGCACGTGGCCAACCTGCTGGCGTTCCAGCCGGGCGAGGAGATCGCCCAGGTCATCGAGATCCCCAACTACGAGGTCTCGCCGTACCTGGTGCTGGCCACCAAGACCGGCCTGGTCAAGAAGTCGCGGCTGGCCGACTTCGACTCCAACCGGGCCGGCGGCCTGATCGGCATCAACCTCAAGGAGGACGACGAGCTGGTCGGCGCCGTGCTCTGCGCGGCCGAGGACGACCTGTTGCTGGTCTCCGCCGACGGGCAGTCCATCCGCTTCCACGCCACCGACGAGACGCTGCGGCCGATGGGCCGGGCCACCTCCGGCGTGCTGGGCATGCGCTTCAACACCGGTGACGAGCTGCTGTCCATGGGCGTCGTCCAGCCGGACAAGTTCGTGCTTGTCGCGACCGACGGTGGGTATGCCAAGCGGACGCCGATCGACGACTATCCGATCCAGGGTCGCGGCGGCAAGGGCGTGCTGACCATTCAGTACGACCGCAAGCGTGGCAGGCTGGTCGGTGCGCTGATCGTCGACGAGGACGACGAGTTGTACGCCATCACGTCTTCTGGTGGAGTGATCCGTACCAGCGCTGTACAGGTGCGCAAGGCCGGCCGGCAGACGAAGGGGGTGCGGCTGATGAACCTCGACGAGGGCGGCACCCTGATGGGCGTGGCACGCAACGCCGACGAGCCCACGGACGTCTCCGGAGAGGACGACTCCACTCCCGCCCCGGACGCGGCCGAGTAAGGCGCGGCTGGGACCACCATCGACAAGCTGACTGAGGACCTCTCGTGACAACTCCGGAGAACCCGGAACAGCCGGACGCCAAGACCTCGCCGGAGGGCGAGGTCGAGAAGAAGTCCGTGGCGACCGAGGAGGCCCCGACCGAGAAGGTTGCCCCGGCCGAGCCGGAGCAGCCGACGGTCGCGGCCGAGCCGGCGACCAACGGCGCGACCGGTCACGAGCAGGAGACCGCCAAGTTCAGTGCCGAGGCAGCCGCCGCTCCGTCGGAGCCGGCGGCCTCCTCGGCGCCGCCGCCGTGGCAGCGGGTCACCGCCGACACCGCGGCGGCCGCCGCAGCATCGGCCGGGACCATCTCCTCCACCGCGTACGAGAACGAGCCGGTCGACACCAGCTCCGAGGCCACCACCAACTTCCGTCCGGTCACGCCGCCCCAGCCGGCGGCCAACCCGCTCGACTCGCCGACCGTGTCCACCCGGACCTCGGTCAACCTCGGCGGGCCGGCCTCCACCCCGCCCCGTGGCACGCCCGCGCCCACCGCGCTGCGCCGCCCCGGTCGTGGGCCCCGGCGGGCCAGCCTCCAGATCAAGCGCGTCGACCCGTGGTCGGTGCTCAAACTGGCGCTGGTCCTCGGCTTCGCCATGTTCCTGGTCTGGATGGTCGCCGTCGGCGTGCTGTACAGCGTGCTCGGCGGCATGAACGTGTGGACCAAGCTCAACGGCACCTACAACGACCTCGTGCAAGGCGGTGACACCAGCGGCGGCGACCTGATCAGCGCCGGCCGCGTCTTCGGCATCGCCGCCGTCGTCGGACTGGTGAACGTGATCCTGTTCACTGCCATGGCCACCGTCAGCGCGTTCATCTACAACGTGTCCGCTGACCTGGCCGGAGGCGTCGAGGTCACCCTCTCCGAGCGGGAGTAGACCCGGTTTGGATCAGGGGAGAGGGGTGCGGTAATCTCTTCTCCCGTAAGGGCCCATAGCTCAGGCGGTTAGAGCGCTTCGCTGATAACGAAGAGGTCGGAGGTTCAAGTCCTCCTGGGCCCACGGAACGATTGGGTGTAGTGGGTCTGGAAGCGTTCGCTTCCAGACCTTTATCGTTTCCGGTGTCTTGTGGGGCTCCGCCCCACGCCCCGCAGAGGGGGCTCCGCCCCCTCGACCCCCGGGTCGGGCTCGGCTTCGCCGTCGCCCGTTGGCTGTGGGGGTGCTGGAGATCGGTTGCCTGGTCGGGTGCACGTGTATGTTGGGACTACCTGTCCTGTCTTAGGGTGGAAAAGCGCCAAGGAGGCGACCAGACGTGAAGAAGCTCATCGCGCTCGTGGCTGTGGCTGGGGTCGTGCTGTTCATCGTGCGTAAGCAGCGCTCCGCCAAGGCCGAGGCCGACCTGTGGCGCGAGGCTACGGCTCCGACCGACTGAGGGTCGAAGCGAACAGAGGGGTCCGACGGCCGGACGGGTCGCGACCCCCAGGGGACATAGCTCAATTGGCAGAGCACCGCCTTTGCAAGGCGGGGGTTAGGGGTTCGATTCCCCTTGTCTCCACTCGCGAGTGGGCGAGGTGTGCGGAGCGGCGTTGCCGCTCTCGCCGCCTCGCTCGTTGTGTTTTCTGGGGCTCTCGCCCCAGGCCCCAAGGCAGGGAGGGCTTCGCCCCCCTGCACCCCCCAAGTCGAGTTGCCGGCGGGCATGGTCGACACTCTGGGGCTCATGAGGAACGTTGGGCTGTGGGGCGGGGTTCTGGCTGTCGGGGTTGCCCTGGGTGGGTGCTCGGCGCAACCGCAGGCTGTCTCGGGGACGCCGGTGCCCTCGCCGACCACCGCCAGCAAGGCGCCAACCTCGACCTCGGCTACTGCGCCGGGAGATCCGGTGCCGGCCAGTACGGGGAAGTGTCCTTACCTGGACTCGACCTTCGTGGAAGATGCCAATGGGGAGAAGGTCACGAAGGTGCAGGTGTCGGCGGACAAGCCGCATCCGGCGTGCTTCTTCTACAGCTTTGGCAACGACAAGCAGCTCACGGTCCAGGTCTATGTCGGCGATGCTGGCTCGGCCACTGCCTTGGTGAACAAGGCGGCGCCGATCGACACGTCGGACAAGGCGGAGCTGCCGGGTGGGTGGAGCGGCGGGTCGGAGGCGACGTCGGGTGGGGCGGTGTATGCCGTGTCCAAGGCGGGGTCTGCTGTCGTCGTGACTACCGATCAGAAGCAGACGATCAAGGCCAAGCAGGTGGCCAAGCAGGCGATTGCCGCCCTCGGGTTGTGACGGAGGGCGGCAATCGGGGGGCTGCTTCTGTCAGTGGTGGACGGCCTGGGCGGCGTTGGCGCCGGTGATGGCGCGGACCTCCATCTCGGCGTACTTGGCCTCGTCGGCCTTGTCCTTGCCGAGGACGGTGCCGAGGTAGCCGAGCAGGAACGACAACGGGATGGAAACCAGACCGGGGTTGCTCAGGGGGAACCAGTCGAAGTGGGCGCTGGGGAAGATCGAGGTCTTGGCGCCGGAGACGACGGGGGAGAACACGATCAGGCCGACGGTGATGATGACGCCGCCGTAGATGCTCCACAGGGAGCCGGTCGTGTTGAACCGCTTCCAGAACAGGGAGTAGAGGATCGTCGGCAGGTTGGCGGACGCGGCGATGGCGAAGGCCAGCGCCACCAGGAACGCCACGTTCTGGCCGTTGGTGGCGATGCCGCCGACGATGGCCACCAGGCCGATGACCACGGCTGACCAGCGGGCGACCTTGACCTCGGACGTGGCGGCCGCGCGGTCGCCCTTCTTGATCACGTTGACGTAGATGTCGTGGGCGAACGACGCCGACGCGGTGATGGTGAGACCCGCGACGACGGCCAGGATGGTGGCGAAGGCGACGGCGGCGATGAGGCCGAGCAGGATGGGCCCGCCCAGCGCCAGGGCCAGCAGCGGGGCGGCCGAGTTGACCTTGCCGGGGGCGGCGTTGATCGTCTCGGGGCCGACCAGCGCGCCGGCGCCGTAGCCGAGCACCAGGGTGAACAGGTAGAAGATGCCGATCAGCACGATCGCCCAGACGACCGAGCGCCGGGCTTCCTTGGCGGTCGGCACGGTGTAGAAGCGCATCAGCACGTGCGGCAGGCCGGCGGTGCCCAGCACCAGGGCGATGCCGAGGGACAGGAAGTCCAGCCGCGAGGTGCCGGTGGCACCGTACTGCTTGCCCGGGCCGAGCAGCGCCTCACCGGTCTTGCCGCCGTGGGCGACGGCGTCGCCGAGCAGTGCCGACAGGTTGAAGCCGTAGCGGCCGAGCACCCAGACGGTCATCACGAAGGCGCCGAGGATGAGCAGCACCGCCTTGATGATCTGCACCCAGGTGGTGCCCTTCATGCCGCCGACCAGCACGTAGATGATCATGACGACGCCGACCACGGCGACCACCACGGCCTGCCCGGCCGTGCTGGACACGCCGAGCAGCAGGGCGACCAGGCCGCCGGCGCCGTTCATCTGGGCCAGCAGGTAGAAGAACGAGACGGCCAGCGTGGAGATGGCGGCCGCGGTGCGGACCGGGCCCTGCTTCATCCGGAAGCTGAGCACGTCGGCCATGGTGAACCGGCCGGTGTTGCGCAGCAGCTCGGCCACCAGCAGCAGCGCGACCAGCCAGGCCACCAGGAAGCCGATGGAGTACAGGAAGCCGTCGTAGCCGTAGATCGCGATCGCGCCGGCGATGCCGAGGAACGACGCGGCCGACAGGTAGTCGCCGGACAGCGCGATGCCGTTCTGCGGGCCGGTGAACGAGTGGCCGGCGGCGTAGAAGTCGGTGGCCGTCTTGGTGCTCCGGCTGGCCCGGAACACGATCACCAGGGTGATCAGCACGAAGACGGCGAAGATGGAGATGTTCAGCGTCGGGTTGCTGCCCTCGACGCCCGCGGCCAGCACCTTCACGGCTGCTCCCCCTCGATCTCGTGCCGGATCTGCTCGGCGGCGGGGTCGACGACCCGGTTGGCGAACCGGACGTACAGGCCGGTGATGACGAAGGTGGAGACGAACTGGAGCAGGCCGAACACCAGACCGACGGTGATGTTGCCGAACAGCTTTGTCGACATGAAGCCGTGGGCGTAGTCGGCGAGCAGGACGTAGAGCAGATACCAGGCCAGGAACACGCCGGCCATCGGGAACACGAAGCCGCGCAGCCGGCGGCGCAGCTCGGCGAAGTCAGGACTGGCCTGGACCTCGCTCCAGTCGGTCGCGGCCGGCGTCGGCGCGGCGGCGGGTTCTTCGGTGGTGCCCACGGCAACCTCCCGGACGGGGGTAGTTACCCGCCGCAACCTAGGAGATCCAGATCACATCGGCAGCCTTCAATCGGGCATAAGCGACCAGCGGGGCGACCGGGCCCCAAGAACGGTGTCGTTTTCGCGACGAACGGTGACCGGGGCGCGGCTGGACGGGCAACCGTCACGACCCCGCTGCTCAGCGGGGTCGTGACGGGTCCGGCTCACTTGTCCGCGGTCCGCGGCGCCTCCTGGCCGTTACGGGCCGGCTCGGGCACGTGCACCGAGCCCGGCGCGTCGTCCCGCACGTCCTCCAGCCGCACCTCGCGCGGCCGCCGGGACAGCACCACGGCCGTCGCCGCGCCGCCGGCCAGCACCAGACCGAGCAGCCACGGCCACCGACGGCGACGGCGGGGCCTCGGGTCCACGGTGTCGGCCAGGTCCTCGGCGACCTTGCGGGCATGCTTGCGGATCTGGTTGGCGTTGCGCACCGCCTCGGCCCGCGCCTTGCCGGTGGTCCGCTTCAGGTCCTTGCGCGCCTGGTCGGCGGTGCGCTGGAGGTCCCGGCGGGCCTGCTTGGCCATCTTGCGGGCGGCCTTGCGGGTCGGCTTGAACTCCTCGTTGGCGAATTCCACCAGTTCATGGGTCCGCTCGATACCGGCCTGACCGGCGCGGGCGGCCTTGCGGCGGGCCGCACGCACCGCCCGGCCGACCGCCTCGCCCGCCTTCGCGCCGGCCTCGGTCATGGTCTCGACCTCGTCCATCTGCTGCTCCAAGCCCAGTCGATCGGGACGATCTGACCGAACCAGTCTGCCCCTCCCGCCACGATCCCGCCGTGGATGGCACGATGGCATCGTGGCTGACAACGACATCGTCGGGGCGACCCTGCACACCACGCAGGGCGACATCCGCCTCTACCTCTTCCCGAACCACGCCCCGAAGACCGTCCGCAACTTCGTCGGGCTGGCCGAGGGCACCAAGGACTACAAGACCCAGAACGCCAAGGGCGAGAACTCGGGCCCGTTCTACGACGGCGCCGTGTTCCACCGCATCATCGCCGGCTTCATGCTGCAGGGCGGCGACCCGACCGGCACCGGCCGCGGTGGCCCCGGCTACCAGTTCGAGGACGAGTTCCACTCGGAGCTGGTCTTCAACAAGCCGTACCTGCTGGCCATGGCCAACGCCGGGCCCGGCACCAACGGCTCGCAGTTCTTCATCACGGTGGGCCCGACCCCGCACCTCAACCGCCGGCACACCATCTTCGGCGAGGTCCGCGACGCGGAGTCCCGCGCGGTGGTCGACAAGATCGCCAGCGTGCCGACCGACCGCAACGACCGGCCGCTGACCGACGTGGCCATCGAGAAGATCACGATCGACTACAGCTGACATGACCGCGCCGTACGGGCAGCCGATCGACGCGCTGCCCGCGTGCTACCGGCACCCAGGCCGGCACACCGGGCTGCGCTGCACCCGGTGTGACCGGCCGACGTGCCCGGAATGTCTGCGTGACGCCGCCGTCGGCCAGCAGTGCGTCGAGTGCGTCAACGACGGACGGCGGACCACCCGCCAGCCCGTCACCTGGGCCGGCGCCCG
>DATJJB010000856.1:0-3227 GCA_035492655.1 Kutzneria sp.
GTGCGTACGTCGGCGAGGGCGGCGACGTCGAGGGAGGGTCGGGCGGCGATGGCGTCGAGGACCCGGTCGGCCTCCTGACGTGAGACGGGCACGTCCTCGAGCCCGGCGACCACGGAGCCGATGCCGGCCTGGACGGAAACGCCGAGGTGGCCGCGGGTGGCGGCGACGGCGTCCCGGGTCATGGCGGTGACGGTGGCGGCGTCGGTGACCTCGGGCAGCAGCACGTAGACCCGGCCGGCGACAGGGGTGACGAGGGCGGAACGCCGGTACGAGGCGGCGTGCACGGAGATGATGCTGATCATCTCGGCCCGGTGCAGCTCGACCTCGGAACGGGTGCGATCGGTGCTGCGCAACAGGAATGCGACGACGGCGGCGGGCTTCGACGGGTCGGCGCCGATCTGGCCGGCGACGGCGGCGCCGGTGATGCGACCGCCGAGCACGCCGGCGAGCAGGTTCTCCCGCAAGCGAATCCCGGCGCTGGTGGTGTTGCGATGCTGCACGAGATACAGGGCGGTGATCCGGGCGGCGCCGAGCAGGGCGCGGTCGGCGTGCTCGGCCAGGGGATGGCTGCCCTCCTGCACCCACACGGTCCCGAGCGGCTGCGACCCGGCGTGGATGCCGACGGCGATCCGCCGCTTGATCCCCAGCTCGGGCCGGGCGTCGATGTGCACGACGTCCTCGCCGGAACGAAGCCGCTGGTAGACGCCCCATTCCCGGAGCATCTTGAGGTACGGCTCCGGCCCCTGCCGGCCGAGGATGGACAGCCGCCGCAGCTCGTCGACCTCGTCGGAGGATCGCGAATAGGCCAGCACGCGGTTGGCGGTGTCCTCGATGCTGACGCTGCCGCCGGTCAGCGCGGCGATGGTCTGGGCCAACGAGAACAGGTCGCCGAGCACCTCGCCGGCATCGGCGTCGGCGGTGCCACGGGCGGCGCTGACCACGTTGCGGGACAAGGATTCCAGCTGTTCCCACCGCACCTCGGCCCGTACGTCCAACAGCGCGACACCGGCATCGGCGGCGGTCTGCCGCAGTGGCTCGGCGTCCTTGACGGCGACGGCGGTGGCCCCGCGCTTGCCGGCGGCCCGCACGTGCCCGGCGGCCGACCGGCCGCGGGCGCCGATCACCAGCACCAGGTCGCCGGCCCGGGAGTCGGGGGCGTCGTCGGGGTCGAGGATGACGACGTCACGCACCTCGGCGTCCAGGCCGTCGGGCGCGGTCAGCACCTCGACGAACGGCTCGCCGAGGGCGAGCAGCAGCTGCTGGATGGTCGATCCGGCGATGACGGCTCCCTTTGTTCACCAGAACAATCCGATACCCCCAAGCTTAGCCGTTCGGACAACACGGTGCCGGCTGTGGCTGCATAGCCTTCTGCCATCGACGACGTCGCCGAAGGAGTGCCAGTGGATGCCGTGACGCAGGTCCCGACCCCCGTGAACGAGCCGGTGCTGCAGTACGCCCCGGGCAGCCCGGAGCGGACCGAGCTCGAGGCGAAGCTGGTCGAGCTGGCCAAGGAGCAGATCGAGCTGCCGCTGACCATCGGCGGCGAGCGCCGGATGGGCGGCGGCGAGCGCGTCGACGTCGTGCAGCCGCACAACCACCGCCACGTGCTGGGCACCTTCGCCGGCGCCACCCAGGCCGACACCCGCGACGCGATCGCCGCGGCCAAGGCCGCCGCCCCGGCGTGGCGCGCGATGCCGTTCGACGAGCGGGCGGCGATCCTGCTGCGCGCGGCCGACCTGCTGTCCGGCCCGTGGCGCTCGACGCTGAACGCGGCGACCATGCTGGGCCAGTCCAAGACGGCGATCCAGGCCGAGATCGACGCCGCCTGCGAGCTGGCCGACTTCTGGCGCTACAACGTGGCCTTCGCCCGTGAACTCCAGGCCAAGCAGCCGGAGAGCTCGAAGGGCGTCTGGAACCGCACCGACCACCGCCCGCTCGAGGGCTTCGTCTACGCGATCACGCCGTTCAACTTCACCGCCATCGCCGCCAACCTGCCGACCGCGCCGGCCCTGCTGGGCAACGTGGTGCTGTGGAAGCCGTCGCCGACCCAGACCTTCGCCGCGCACCTGACCATGCGGTTGCTGGAGCAGGCCGGCATGCCCCCGGGCGTGATCAACCTGCTGACCGGCGACGGCATCGCGGTGTCCGAGGTGGCGCTGGCCGACCCGGACCTGGCCGGCATCCACTTCACCGGCTCCACCAAGACCTTCCAGCACCTGTGGGCCGGCGTCGGCGCGAACATCGCCAACTACCGCAGCTACCCGCGGCTGGTCGGCGAGACCGGCGGCAAGGACTTCGTGGTCGCGCACCCGTCGGCCGACCTGGACGTGCTGCGCACCGCGCTGGTCCGCGGCGCCTTCGAGTACCAGGGCCAGAAGTGCTCGGCCGCGTCCCGCGCCTACGTCCCGCGTTCGGTGTGGACCCGGCTGCGTGACGGCCTTGTCGCCGAGACCGAGGCGCTGAGCATGGGCGACGTCACCGACCTGGGCAACTTCATGGGCGCGGTGATCGACCGCCGCTCGTACGACAAGCTGGCCGGCGTGCTCGACCGGGCCCGCGCCGACAGCAAGCTGGAGGTCATCGCCGGCGGCACCGCCGACGACTCCGACGGCTACTTCGTGCGGCCGACCGTGCTGGTCGGCGAGGACCCCTCGCACGACGTGTTCAAGACCGAGTTCTTCGGCCCGGTGCTGGCCGTGCACGTGTACGAGGACAACGACTTCGACTCGGTGCTGTCCACTGTGGACGCAGCGTCGCCGTACGCGCTGACCGGCTCGATCATCGCCGACGACCGCGCCGCCGTGGTCAAGGCGTCCGAGGCGCTGCGCTTCACCGCCGGCAACTTCTACGTCAACGACAAGCCCACCGGCGCCGTCGTCGGCCAGCAGCCGTTCGGCGGTGGCCGGGCCTCCGGCACCAACGACAAGGCCGGCTCCGTGCACAACCTGCTGCGCTGGGTCAGCCCGCGGTCGATCAAGGAGACCTTCGTCGCCCCGACCACCGTCCGCCACCCGCACCAGGGCTGAAATGTCACATGCGGCGCGCACTTGACGCTGGACGGCAAGTACGCGCCGCATGTGACGAAAAAGATGATTGCAGAGAGTGAGGAACCGATGCTGCGCACCGCTTTGCTGGCCGCCGCCCGCTCGCCGCTGGCCCGCCAGACCGTCGAGCGCACCCCACTGGCCAAGCCAGTGGTGCGCAGGTTCGTGGCCGGCTCCTCGCTC
>DATJJB010000857.1:0-2416 GCA_035492655.1 Kutzneria sp.
CTGCACCTGGTCGGGCCGGTCCAACATGCCGTAGGCCCAGGCCTCGTTGGCGCACAGCACCGCG
The DNA here is from genome assembly GCA_035492655.1 of Kutzneria sp. Lineage (GTDB taxonomy): Bacteria > Actinomycetota > Actinomycetes > Mycobacteriales > Pseudonocardiaceae > Kutzneria. The sequence goes on from DATJJB010000857.1 coordinate 65, forward strand.
ACCGTGAGCGCGGAGCCGGACTCCTGGGCGGCGATCTGGCCCAGCTGGAACATCTTCAGCGCCTCGCCGGCGGCGTCATTGTGCAGGTAGACGCGGCCCATCCGGTACAGGATGTTGGCGACAAGGCCGTTGTCGTTGCCCATCTTGGCCAGCTCGAGGGCCTTGGCGAAGTGGGTGCGGGCCGAGTCGAGCAGGCCGGTGTCGAACGAGGTCCAGCCGGCCAGGCTGTGCATGTCGGCGACGGCCTTGAACAGCCGCAGCTTCACCGGCTCGGCGGCCTCGACCTCGAGCAGCTGGCGGGTCCAGGACAGCTGGGCGACCACCGCGTCCCGGCAGAACCCGCCGCCGTACTGGTAGTCCAGCGAGCGCAACGCCCTGGTCGCGGCCTCGATCTGCCGCACGTCGGTGGTGCCGATCCGGTTCGGGGTCGGCGTCTGGGCCGCGGTCGGCACCCATGCGCCGCTGTCCGGGCCCAGCACCTGGGCGCCCATCGTCACGGAGGCCGCGTGCTGCAGGAAGCGGCGCCGCTTGACCTCCTCGTCCTCGCGCTGCTCGGCCTCGTCGACGGAGCCGGCCACCTTGAGCGCCGTCGTCTCGTCGTAGGCAAGGCCCATGTAGCCGCGCGGGACCCCGAGCCCGTCCGCGATACGCGCCAGCACGTCGTAGGCCATGACCTGGCGACCCTTGAGGATCTCCGAGACCTCGGACTGCGACTGGCCGGTCAGCGCCGCGATCTGCCGCTGGGACACGCCGACGCGACGCAGCTGTCGGTAGACGGAACTCACGTCCCGGCCGGCCAACGCGTCGCGCATCTCCTGGCGCTCCCAGTTGTCCGGCGTAACGGGCGAGCTCTGGGAACCGATGGTGTTCAATTGCGCCCCCTCACGGTCCGTTGGGCGTCATCCGAAGAGTAAGGGCTGCTCGGCCCGGTCGAGAAGGGCTGATCGGCGAACCTGATCGGTCGCACCGAATCCCGCCGACCGCTCATCGTGCAACTCCCACCGATCAGCGCTGTGACGCCCCACAACGTTTGATGTCGTCGCAATCTAGTTTTCCGTAAGCGGCTGCACACGGAGGGACACAGCAAGTGGAACTGATCGGACGAGTCCAGGGGTTCACCCCGGACGTGGTCGCCGACCAGACCGCCGGCTGCCCCGACGAGCGGCGCGCATGGCAGATCCACTGCCGCGATGTGGTCAACCGGGAACGGCACCTCACCGTGGTGGTGGACAACGGCAGGGTGGTCCTGATGGGCCCTCCTGGGGAGACCGCGGTGTTGTCCGCCGGCCAGCTCGGCCAGCTGCGGACGGTGCTGCGCGAGGCCGCCGACCAGGCGGAAAGGTAACGGTGACGTACAGGTGGACGAGATACTCGGCCAGGTGCTCCGCAACGCCGTGTGGGAACGCTTGGACATGCTGTCCGAGCTGGCCGACCGGGCGGACGCGCCGTCCCTGCTCTCCGTCGCCCGCTCCGAGCTGCCTCGGCTGACCGACGGCTGGCGAGCGCTGCTGGCCGCGCACGAGCCCGACGAGAAGGGCAACTGCCCTGAGTGCTCCACCCGCTGGCGGCAGCAGAAGTCGCCCTGCTCGGTGTGGCGCGCCGCCTACGAACACCTGGTCGCCGGTGGTCTCGCGCCGCGACCCGCTCGACACATGCTCACCGCGCAGCAGCCGGCCCCGGCGCCGCGCGGATCCCGCCACCGCAGCACGGTCGCGGTGGCCCACTAGCTGGCGGCGTCGGCATCCCGGACACCCCGACCCGGGAACGCTGATCCTCCGCCACCGGCCGGCGACCCGGGGACGTCCGAACCCCCGACCGCGACGTACCGGGTCGCTGGCCAGATAACTCCACAGATTTCCGCGGGCCGGCGCTGAGCTGGCGCCCAGCATTCGATGCCGAGTGCCTACCCCGAACCGGCGACGGTCCGCGGCCACCAACCCCGGCTGGGGTGCCTGTTTTCCCCGGACAGGCACCCCAGCCGGTCTGTGTTTGATGGCGCCGCCTTCGGCAGCGCGGCTCGGCCCCTTCTAAGCCGAGCGATCTTCAGCTCACAGCCTTAATTCGCGTGACCATGAAGCCGCCGGCCGCCGTCGCGATCGCGGAGAGCACGAACAGCGCCGCGTAGCCGCCGGCCAGCTGGAGGGCCAGCCCGGCCACCACGGGTGCGATGACCTGCGGCAACGAGTTCGCGACGTTGATCACGCCGAGGTCCTTGGCCCGGTTCGAGGCGGCCGGCAGCACCTGGGTCAGCACGGCCAGCGCGACCGCCCAGTAGACGCCGAAACCCACGCCGAGCAGCGGGGCGGCGATCAGCGAGGCCGTCCAGGTCGGCGAGACGGCGAGGATGATCGC
>DATJJB010000858.1:0-6881 GCA_035492655.1 Kutzneria sp.
GTCGACGGCACCACGGTTTCCGTTACGCCGCAATCATTGTGCGTGCACGGCGACACCCCTGGCGCAGTGGAGATCGCCCGCCGCGTCCGTGCCGGTCTGCTCGAAGCCGGCCTCACACTGGCCCCATTCGCAGCGTAACCAAACCAATGCAGGGAAGGACGCCTTACCTGCGTTGAATGCAGTGAAGGCGTCCTTCCCTGCGTCAGGTGGGCACTCTGCGTAGCAGGGTGGCGGCTTCGTCGGCCTGACCGGCGGCCAAGAGCAGGTCGACGGCCTCCACCGACAGGTCCGGCACTGTCGGCGTGGACCAGGCGGCGGCGGTCAGCAGCTCGGCGGCCTCACGGACGTGACCACAGCCGAACTCCGCGACAGCCAGATTGCGCAGCGCCCACGGCGACACGGCCAGTTCGATGGACCGCCGCCACGCGGCGATGGCCGCCTCGTTCTCCCTGGCCTGCCAGTGCGCGACGCCGAGATGGTAGGTGGTGAGCCAGTTCTCCGGCGCGGATTCGAGCATCGCCCGCCACGGACCGGACACCAGGCTGCGTCCGGGCGGCAGCTCGGGATCGGTGGCGGTCATGTTGCCGCGCAACAACTCCAGCCACGGCCGCTGCTCGGGACCCAGGCCGGTGAACGGGCTGCCGGGCAGCCGGACACCGAGCCGGGTCAGCTCCAGCGCGCCCCAGCCGGAGCCGACGGAGATCAGGTCGCCGGGCGTCTGCTCGTCCCACTCGGTGTGCCCGCGCGGATCCCGGATCTTGGTGTCGACCCGCAGCGCCTCGCCCTCGGCCAGCACGAAGTCGATCTGGTACGGCAGATCGCGCGCGGTGTCCCATTCCCACACCCGCAGCGTGTCCTCGCCGACCGGGGCGGCGAACACCGGGCCGCCGCTGGCCGGCTGGAAGCCCGGCGTCGAGAACGGCACCGGACGGTGTTCGCGCCTGTGCCACAACGAGTGCAGCCGACCGCCGCGTCCGATGAGGACGGTCGCGATCAACCGGTCGTTCTCCAGCACCACGGCCGGCACCGGCCGCGGGTCCCGGGGCCGGGCCGTCCGCCGCGGCCACGGCACCGCTCCGATCGCACCAAGAGCCGACACCGGGCCGCCCGGGCCGCACTCGGCCACCGGCAGCACCACCTCGGCTTGACGCAGCTGGGTCACCACTCACTCCCCGACTCGCCTGCGCGAATGCTCCCGAGCGACCGCACCGCTGTCAACCTGAGCAGCGCCGTCCGCCACGCTGGCCGCGTGTTTCGCCCACGGGACCACCCACCCGGGTGATGCCGCCGCCCGGTCGGTTGCCGGACAAGAACATCGGTGGCGTCCACTACGATCGCGGTGGGATGAGCGGCCGACGACCGACAGGCGTTTCACATGACTGAACGAGTCCTGCCCGGGACGGCGTTGACCGAGCCGGCGGTGATGTCCCGGTTCGTGGCCGACTGCCGGCGGCGATGGTCGACAACCGATGATCGCGTCGCCGGAACTCTGTGGTGGTACAGCACGAGCAGCGTGCTGCTGACCGAGTTGCTGACCCGGCTGGCCGAGATCGATCTCGCCGCGGATCCGTCACTCGACCGGCTGCGCGTGCACATCGGCGAGGACGGCCGGGTCGTGAACGCCTATCCCGGTGGGCTGCTGGCCGACGTCGCCGAACTGCCGGCCGCGCTGCGCGCCGCGCTGAACCCGGTGCTGGCCACCCTGTCCGAGGTCTCAGGTGTGCGGTTGCCGCCGTTGTGGGCCATCACCACCGACGCCGTGGCCAACACCCTGCTCCGAGTGTGGCGGGAGCAGGGCTCGCCGGCTCGGGGCGTGGCACAGGCGTCGTGGTTGGTGACGGAGCTGGGATCACCGCTGCCGCCGGCGCGTTTCGTGGAGATCGAGGGAAAACCTTTGGTGCGAAGGGTTTCCTGCTGTCTCATCGACCGCGCCGGGTTCGCCGCGTGTGCCAGCTGCCCACACCAGGACCCGGCGGTCCGGCATGAGCGCATGCTGGCGGCGTCTCGACTTCTCTAGGGCTTGCGGGCCACGCCGGCGTAGATACCCGAGTGCTCGGGATCGTCGCCCTGGTCGGCGGCGGACTCGGGGCGCCAGTTGGCGGTGAACACCACGCCCGGCTCGACCAGCTCGAGGCCGTCGAACATGGCGGTGACCTGAGCGTGCGTACGGGGATGGATGGGCTCGGCGCTGTGCGAGAACACGCCGACCGCCTTGGCCATGCCCTCCTCCATGTTGTCCGGCGTGAAGTGGGACAGCGCCAGGTAGCTGCCGGACGGCAGGGCGTCGCGGTAGCGGGCGATCACGCCGGCCGGGTCGTCGGCGTCGCCGATGAACTGGAGCACGCCGACCATGAGCAGGCCGATGGGCTGGTCGAAGTCGAGCATCCGCCGGGTCTCCGGGTCGTTGAGCACCCGCTCGGGCTCACGGAGATCGGACTGGACCATCACGGCCTGCGGGTCGTCGCGCAGGATGAGTTGGCTGTGCGCCACCGCCACCGGCTCGTAGTCGACGTACACCACCCGGCAGGACGGATCGGCCTCGTGGGCGATCTCGTGCACGTTGCCGACGGTGGGGATGCCGGAACCGATGTCCAGGAACTGGCGGATGCCGTTGTCGATCAGGAACAACACGGCCCGGCGCAGGAACGAGCGGTTCAGCCGGGCCATCTCCCGCACCGGCACGACCTGGGCCAGCTGGTCGCCGATCAGCCGGTCGCGCTCGAAGTTGTGCGCCCCGCCCAGGACGTAGTCGTAGATCCGGGCCGAGCTGGGAACGTCGATGTCGACCTCGGACGGCACCCAGTCCACCGCTCCTGACATGGCTCCTCGCTTCCTCGCTCCTACCGGGAAAACCTGATCCGCTGTGCGGGCACCGACGGCGACAGCGGCTCGCCCTGCCCGGCGTCCACGCCGACGGCGCGCAGCCGGCGCAGGTGGTTCTCGTGCCGAATGCCGCCGACGGCCACCGGCAGGCCGAGACTGTGCGCGAAGTCGACGAGGCTGCGGACCACCGGCTCGGTGATCTCGGCGGTGCGCTCGTCGGCCAGCGAGTCGCCGAGCCGGGTGTCGAGCACGACCGAGCGTAGGGTGAACTCCCCGCGCAGCAACAGTTCCGCATGCTCGGTACCGAAGTCCAAAAGGGACGATGCGACGCCCATCTCGGCCAGTACCAGGATGTTGTCGATGATCTCGTCGTTCTGCGCCGGCGTGCCGAGGGCCACGCCGAGGCGCAGTTGCTCGGCCGGCAGCTCGACGGCGTCCAGCTCACGGCGGACCACACCGACGAGGTCGGGGTCGCGGGCCTGACCGGCGGACAGGTCGACGACGACGGCCGGCGTGCCCGGGCCGCGCTCCCGCCACCACAACGCCGCCTGCTGACAGGCCTTGCGGATCGACCACCGGCCGACCGGCAGCACGACGCCGGTCTCCTCGGCCAGCGCCAGCACCTCGCGGTGCCCCTGCGGCTGCTGCGCCGGCGGCCGCCAGGCCAGCCGCGCGGTGATGCCGATCATCGTCTCGTCGGAGAAGCGCAGCAGCGGCTGGTAGACCACGTCCAGCTGCTCGGCCTGCAACGCGCCGGGAATGGTCGCGGCCAACCGGAATCGGGAGCGGTCGGCGGCGTCCTGCCTGGCGTCGAACAGATCCCACTGGCCCGCCCCGCGGCGTTTGGCCCGGTGCAACGTCATGTCGGCGGCCCGCAGCAGCTCGGCCGGGTCGGCGCCGGGGCCGACCCGGTCGACGATGCCCATACAGGTGGAGACGGCGATGCCGTCACCGCCGATGAACATCGGATCGGCCAGCGCGTCAAGCACCAGCGCCGCGTACTCGCCGACACCGGGCGTGCTTTCCTTGCCTTCCAACAGAACGGCGAACTCGTCGCCGCCGAGCCGGGCGACCATCGCCGTCTCGCCGGCGAACACGCTCTCCAGCCGCTGCCCGACGGCCCGCAGCAGCTGGTCGCCGACGTGCTGGCCGAGGCCGTCGTTGACCACAGTGAACCGGTCGAGTCCGAAGTGGAACAACGTGATCCGGCCGGCGGGCGTCGACCGGCCGAGCGTGCTCTCCAAAGTGGACACGAAGTACTGGCGGTTGGGCAGGCCGGTCACCATGTCGTGCAGCGACTGGTGGCCGAGGCGGTCGCCGAGCAGGTGCAGCTCGGTGACGTCCTCGACCATGGTGACCAGATAGGCCGGCTGGTCGTGGTCGTCACGCAGCAGCGACACCGCGAGATAGGCCCAGACCGACTCGCCGTCGGCGTGCACCAGCCGGCAGCGCTCACGGAAGTTGGCCCGGCGCCCGGAAAGCAGGTCGGCGATGCTCTCGGCGAGCCAGCCGGCGGCGTCGGGATGGGCCAGCTCCTGCACGCTCATGCCGGCCAGATCCGGTGACCCGTAACCGAGAATGTCGGTCAGCGCGGCGTTGGTCTGGGCGAACTTGCCGCTGGGCTCGCTGATCGCGATGCCGACCGCGGAGGAGGAGAAGATGGCGCGCAGCCGGGCGTCGCTGTCGGCCAGGCTGCGCTCGGTGTCGCGCTTGGCCTTGATCAGGGAGCGCTTCAGCGCCTCCTGGCTGATGTAGGTGCGTTCCCGCAGCGCGTCGCTGTAACCCGCGGCCAGCACGCTCAGCACGGTCACCACGCGGGCCGGCAGATCGGGCGGCGGGGCCGGCATCGCCAGCAGGCCGCGGCCGAGCACGGAAAGGCTGGTGGACAGCGTGGCCTTGCCCGAGATGGCCCGGTTGACCAGGGCGGTGCCGATCTCCGTGACCTGGGCGGTGTCGGGCGAGTCGGCGCACACCGCGTCCGCGAGCGTGCCGGTCATCCGGGCCAGCAGCCGCACGATCTTGGCGTGCGACATCGGGATGAAGACCGTCTTCGCGATCTCCGCCGCCCACGCGCGCGCCAGGTCGGTCCGCCAGCTGTCGTCGACGGGACCTCGCTGCGGGTGATCGTTCACGCCGGTCGGCTCGCTCCTTTGGTCGGGATCGGCTCGCAAGCGTCCGAGCGGACGTACCGTGGCAGTGTCTACTCGGTCTGGGTGGTCGAAACGCTCCCCCGAACGTGTGAAAGTGGTCGGTCAGCTCCGACCCAACGCGTCCGGCGGCGGCTGCGGTGGGCTGACCGGCTCCTCGTCCGAAAGGGCTTTCGCGGCGCGCGCGAACTCCTGACCTGCGACGCAGCGGGCCGGGAAGGCCGATCCGGCGGTGCGCCGGGCCAGTTCGGCGGTCGGCAGCTCGACGCCGGAGGCGGCGGCCACGATGTTGCCGAACCGGCGGCCGCGGAACACCCCGGGCTCGGCCATCACCAGCACGTGCTCGAACACCTCGCCCAGCGTGGCCACGAACCGCCGGGCGAAGGCCAGCGCGCCGCCGTCGGCCAGGTTGGCCACGTACGTGCCCTGCGGGCGCAGCACCCGGCGCACCTCGCGGGTGTACTCCCCGGTCGCCAGCGGCCCCGGCATCAACGCGCTCTCGAACGCGTCGACGATCACCAGGTCGGCCGTGTCGTCCCGTCTCGTCGCGGTCTCCTGCCGGCCGTCGCCGACGCGAACCTTCAGCTGCGGCACCGATCTCAGGTCCAGCCGCTCGCGAACCAGGTCGACCAGCGGGCCGTCCGCCTCGATCACCAGCTGCCGGGAGCCCTTCCGGGTCGCCGCCACGTACCTCGGGATCGTGCACGCCCCGCCGCCGATGTGCAGCACCTCCAGCGGCGTGCCCGCCGGGTGAGCCAGATCCACCACGTCGCCGATGCGGCGCACGTAGTCGAACTCCAGATGCGTCGGGTCGGCCAGGTCCACATAGGACTGCGCGACCCCGTTCACCGACAGCAGCCAGCCGCTGTCCCGATCCGGGTCCCGGCTCAGTTCCGCTTCACCGAAACGCACCGCCGCGCGCGTGGGCTCCGCCGACCGCCGATTCGGGCGGCCCCTCGGCGACCTTCCGTGACCCACCGCCACTCCTCCCCCGCACCGACCGCCAACCTTAGTCCAGTGACGCGGATCACCCCGGCCCGCCCGACCCCCATACCCGCCCTGACCTGCACGGACCGCCCCTGACCAGCCGATTGGAAATCGCCGCGACCGCTGTGCTAATGTTTCTCCCGTCAGCGAGGGAAACCCCCACGGGAAACCTTCGTCGAGCGGCGCTAGCTCAACTGGCAGAGCAGCTGACTCTTAATCAGCGGGTTCGGGGTTCGAGTCCCTGGCGCCGCACATTGCGACAATCGACCCCACCTGGGCATTCAGGTGGGGTTCTTTTGTTTCCGACCGTCCACAGTGGACAAGTGGTAGCTCGGTGGTAGCTCCGCTGCCGACACCCAGCAGGAACCAAGATCGAAGCCCGCTGGATGCCGCACCATGTCACCACCGCCGTCGACACGCATCAACGCCGACGGCGGCCACAGACCAGCTAGCGCCTGCGCTCCTGAAGGACTGCCACCGCCTCCTTGATTCTGCCCAGGTCGATCAGATGCCACGCCAAAAGGCTGGAGTTCGTGGATACGTGTGGCTCCAGGACCGCGACAGCCTCCTCGGTCCGGCCGGCCTCACCAAGCAACTCGGAGACGACCGCTGCCACCAACCAGGTGTCGCGCTCAGGATGCATCCGCGCCGCCTCGATCGCTTCATCACGCAAGCCCGAGCCGGCCATGAGCCGAAGCCGGATCCGGAAGAACTCCCACTCCTCCTCGCCACCGCGACGTGCCGCGAGAGCGTCGAGGTAGGCCAGGCCATCCCGAGCGCGACCGTGGTCGACATACAGGGTGCATAACCAGTCGACTGCCCAGTCCTGCGCGCCATCAGGAGAATCCGCGAGCATCCGCATCACCTCGATCGCCTCATCACCACGACCATGTCGAGCCAGCAGCTCCGACAGCCGGACCGCAC
>DATJJB010000859.1:0-11608 GCA_035492655.1 Kutzneria sp.
GATCCTGCTGGCCGGCGTTCTCATCATCACCGTGTCCTTCGGGTCGTCGCAGTCGCTGGCCACCGCGTACGGGCTGGCCGTCACCGGCACGCTGCTGCTCACGACCTCGCTGTTCCTGGTGCTGGCCGGCGCCGCGTGGCGGTGGAAGTGGTGGCAGCTCACGCTGGTCGCCGTCGTGTTCGGCGGCCTGGAGCTGGTGTTCCTCGCCGGCAACCTGACCAAGATCGTGCACGGCGGTTGGCTGCCGCTGCTGCTCGGCGCGCTGGTCGTCACGGTGATGCTGACCTGGCAGCGCGGTCGCCGCGTGGTCACGGCCAGGCGGGCCGAGATCGAGGGTTCGATGGCCGAATTCGTCGACGAGATCCGCGAGGCCGGCACCGTCCGCGTGCCCGGGACGGCCGTTTTCCCGCATCCGTCCAAGGAGACCGTGCCGCTGGCGCTGCGGGCCAACTTCGAGTTCAACGGCGTTGTCCATGAGCACGTGGTCATCGTCACGGTGATTCCGGAGAACGTGCCCCATGTGCCGCGCAATGAGCGCCTGAACGTCGATTCGCTGCACCGCAACGACGACGGAATCGTGCACCTGACGGTTCGTTTCGGTTTCCAGGACGATCAGGACATTCCGTCGGCGCTGCGGGACGCCTTCATGCTCACGTCCGAGCTGGAGGTCGACCCGGAATCGGCGTTCTACTACCTGTCCCGCGTGAGTATCGAAGCCGGGCATCGGGAAAAGGGCCTGCCGCGGTGGCAGAAGATGCTGTTCGTCGGCCTCGCCCACAATGCCGCCAGCCCGGCGGTGTACTTCCGGCTGCCGGTGGAGCGGACCGTCATCATGGGCACCCGGGTGGACCTCTAGACGGGGTGGTGGGGGATTCCCCGCACGGCGTGGTCGGCGAAGCCCAGTGCCTCGTCGACCAGCGCCGACAGGTGGTCGCTGGTGATGCGGTAGAGCATGCGGCGGCCGTCGCGGTGCGCCTGCACGAGGCCCGCCAGGCGGAGGCGGCCCAGGTGTTGGGACACCGAGGATCGTGAGGCGGCGACCTGCTCGGTGAGGGTCGTCACGTCCTGCTCGCCGTCGCCGAGCAGGGACAGCAGGTGCAGGCGGGTGGGGTCGGCGAGGTGGCGCAGCACGTCGGCGGCGATGCCGAGGCGTTCGCCGTCGACTTGCTGGTGCGAACTGCTGGCACCTGCCATGTTCTTGTGCGCGCACATGCTTGCATATTGCTCCTGATCAGCGCATTCTGGCAACGTGACAGAGCACGGACATGGGCACGGACATGGGCACGGGCACGGCCACCGCCGTTCGCGGTGGGCGCGGCTCCGGCACGTGATCAAGCCGCACAGCCATGACAGCGCCGACCGCGTGGACACCGCGCTGGAGACGAGCCGGCTGGGCATGCGGACCTTGGGCTGGTCCTTCGCCGTCCTGTTCGTCACCGCCGTCGCCCAGCTGGCGGTCGTGCTGATCAGCGGCTCCGTCGCGCTGCTCGGCGACACCATCCACAACTTCGCCGACGCCTTGACGGCCCTCCCGCTCGGCGTCGCGTTCCTGCTCGGTCGCCGCGCCGCCACCCGTCGCTACACCTATGGCCTCGGCCGCGCCGAGGACCTGGCCGGCGTGATCGTCGTGCTGATCATCGCGGGCTCGGCCGTGGTCGCCGGTTGGCAGGCCGTCGATCGCCTGATCCATCCGCAGCCCGTCAGCCACCTCTGGGTGGTCGCCGCCGCCGGTGTCATCGGCTTCCTGGGCAACGAGATCGTGGCCCGCTACCGCATCGTCGTCGGCCGTCGCATCGGCTCCGCCGCCCTGGTCGCCGACGGCCTGCACGCCCGGACCGACGGCTTCACGTCACTGGCCGTGGTGCTCGGCGCCGGCGGCGTCGCGCTCGGTTTCCCGGTGGCCGACCCGCTCATCGGCCTGGCGATCACCGTCGCCATCCTGTTCGTGCTTCGCGACGCCGCCCGCGAGGTCTTCCGCCGTCTGATGGACGCCGTCGACCCCGCGACCATCGATCTCGCCGAGCAGACCGCCTTGTCCGTGCCCGATGTCCTTGCCGCCGGCCAGGTTCGCATGCGGTGGATCGGGCACAGCCTGCGCGCCGAGCTCGCCGTCACCGTCGATGCCGCGTTGACCGTCGAGCAGGCCCATCGCATCGCCCATGATGTCGAACACCGCTTGGTGCACGCCGTTCCCCGCCTCGCCGCCGCTGTCGTGCACACCGAGCCCGCTTCGCGCGCCGTCGACGCCCACGAGGTGTTGGCCCATCACCGTTAGGCGGCAAGGAATCCCTTGATCGTCGGGCTCACCGTCCGGTCGAACATCGTCGTCAGGTGATCGCCGCCGTCGATCATCAGCAGGTGGCAGTTCGGGATCGCTGCCGCGGTCGCCCTCGCGATGTCCGCCGGGATCAGCCGGTCCCGGCCACCCGCGATGAGCAGCGTCGGCATCTGTAGTTCCGGCAGGCGGTCCATGACGTCCCAGTCCTTGATCGCCTCGACCAGCGCGAACTCTCCCGGAGCACGCCTACGCCCGGTGACCGCCGCCGCGCCGAACATGCCCGCGATGAGCAGCCGCTGCACTCCGCGGGTGACCAGACCGCTTGCCGTCCAAGGATTGTTGCGGCCTCGCCGCTCATCGTCCATGAGCCCGACCAGTTGTCGCCGGCCTTCCTCGCCCGGCCGGCCGGCGATCATGCACAGCACGAGTCGCCGGACCGTGTCGGGATGGTCCAAGGCGATCTGCAGCGCCGTCGCACCGCCACCCGAGGTGCCCATGAGATCGACCGGCCCGTCGAAACGGCTGCGGAACGCCTCGGCATGCCAGGCCGCGAGGTCGGGCAGCGTCATGCCGACCGGCGGGTTCGTCGGCCGCTGGATGTGGTGGACCCGGCGATGGAGCCCGTTGGCCAGTGCCGTCGCCGAGACCGTGATGAGTGGCGGAACCTTCGTCGCCAGATCCGCCCCAGCACCCAACCCGGGCAAGGTGACCAGCGGTGGTCCGTCGCCGGTGGTGATAACGGTCAGGCCGTTATTGAGTCTCTCGCCCCGCATGATGCCCCCCGGTTGCCTGTGGTGGTGCGACGAGGTCGGCCGGGACGGGGTTCCAGGGCTTGAGGATGCCTTGATGGAGGCTAGGTCGCGAGGGCGACGCGGGACAACAGTCCAACGTGGACCGGTCCGCAGTGGCAGCCGGGGCACATCGTCTCCTCGGCCGCCGGCGCCTCGCACGGGTAACCCCCGTGGCTGTAATAGGAAAAGGTGTCCCCGAAGGCATCGGTGACATGCGTGGCCTGGTAGACGTCGTCCGAGTGCTCGCCGCACCGGGCGCAGGTGAACCGATACCGCTCGACAACCCGCTCCGAGAACATGCTGCCCCACCTCTTCACCGTTGAGACACGCACCTCGAATGCTACGCCGACGGGCAACAACGGCTGCTGGGTTTCAAAAGGGGACTTTGATGTTACGGTAGCGTCCATGGACGAGATCACCACGGTGGCGGACGGCCCGGCGCTGACGGTCACGATCAACCGCCCGGCCAAGCGCAACGCGCTGACCACCGCGATGTACCGGGAGCTGGCGACGGTCCTGCGCGCGGCCGGTGACGCCGCAGTCGTGGTGCTGACCGGCGCCGGCGGCACGTTCAGCGCGGGCAACGATCTCGGCGACTTCATCGGGGACTTCCAGACCGACGACGCCGTCCACCAGTTCCAGCAGGCGGTCCTCGACACCAAGGCGGTGCTGGTGGCGGCGGTCGACGGCCCGGCGGTGGGCATCGGGGCGACCGTGCTGCTGCACTGCGATCTGGTCTACGCCACGGAGAACAGCTATCTCCAGTTCCCGTTCGTCAACCTCGGCGTGGTGCCGGAGTTCGGCAGCAGCCTCGTGCTGACGCAGCGCGTCGGCCGGCACCGGGCGGCGGAACTGCTGCTGTTCGGCGACCGGATCACGGCTGCCGAGGCCAAGGAATTCGGTCTGGTCAACGAGGTCCTCGCGGACGCCGCAGCCCTGCGGACTCGAGTCAAGGATCGCGTCGACGCCTTGCTGGCCAAGCCTTCCCGGGCACTGGCCGAGACGAAAGCGTTGCTGCACAGCACGATCGACCCGCACGACCAGCTCAAGCGCGAGTCGGCGGTCTTCGCGGAACTGCTGACCGACCCGGAGACGCAGGCCCGCATCGAGGCGATGACCAAGCGCTAGAACGCCAACTCGCGCCGGCCGAGACGCGGCATGACGGCGTAGACGGCCCAGCCGACCACAGCCAGCCCGAGCCACGTGATCGCCCGGTAGAACAGGACGATCACACCGGCCGGCGCGGCGGCGATGCCGGCGCTGAGCAGCACGCCCAGCAGCCCGGTCTCGGCGAGCCCCGCGCCGCCGGGGAGGATCTGCAACGCGATGCTGCCCTGCACGATCAGGAAGCCGACGACGAGCGCCGCCCACGGCACCTCGACGTCAACACTGAGCACGCTGGCCACCAGCGTGGCGAAGTCGAGCACCCAGCTCAGCAATGCCGTGCCGACCAGCACCAGCCAACGCCGGCCGCTGGGCCGCAGCGAAGCAACGTTGTCGGACAACGCCACGGCCGCCGACTCGGCCCGCGAAGCCCAACGGCGCGGCACCAGCCGTACCAATGCTCGCAGCACTGCCGGGTGCGAGAGCACCTGCCATGCACCGATCGTCCCGAAGCCGACGACCAAGGCGATCGGCACGGCCACGACCGCCGGCACCTCACCGGTGGCGGCCAGCGCCAAAGCGCCGATGACGATCAACGTGACGGTCGTGATCAGACCGGCCATCAACACCGACCACGCGGCCACTGGCCCGCTCACGCCCCGCTTCCGCAGCTGCGTGATGCCGTAGCCCAGCGACCCGGCCCCGCCGACCACCGGCACGGTGGTCGACACGGCGTTCTGCGCGAAGTTGATGCCCTGGACGGTGCCGGCCGGCAGGTCGGCACCGCCCACGACCAGCAGTTGCCGGTGCAGTTCGCCGTACACCGCGAGCGCCCCGGCGCCGCTGAGCGCGGCCACCAGCACCCAACCCCACTCGACGCGGTCAAGGTGCACACCCGTCGCGGTGAACTGGGAAACCATGTCCGGAACGCGCCACGCGACCCAGCCCAGGGCGGCCCCGACCACCGCCCAGTGCAGGACCGCACGCCACGGGAAGACGAACGGCTTGTGCTCCCACTCGATAGCCGCCATCGCCGCCTCCCTCGTCCACCCGATTCAACCGCCCGGTCGGTGCACGAATTTCCGGAACGGAACCGATGTGGCCGGCGTCTCGAGGAGTCAGATCAGCGCCCGCAGGGCGCTCAACGCCTGCGCGAGGTCGGGCACCGACGACGGGATCGCCTTGCGCAGCAGGCCGAACGCGTGGATGTTGCCGACCGCTTCGAGGAACGTCGTCGGCACGCCGGCGGTGATCAGCCCGGCGGCATAGGCCCGGCCCTCGTCACGCAGCGGGTCGAGGCCTGCGGTGAGCACCACGGCCGGCGGCAGGCCGGCAAGATCGCCCTGCATCGGCGATGCCCGAACGTCCGTGACCACCGGCCGGTACGCGTCCTGGTAGAACACGCGGCTCGCCTCGGTGAGCAGGTAGCCCTCGGCGAACTCGCGCTGCGACGGGTACTTGCCGATCAGGTCCGTCGCCGGCCACATCAGCAGCTGGGCGACCACCGGCACGTACGCCGGCCGGTCCCGCAGCGCCATCGCCGTGACGATGGTCATCGTGCCGCCGGCGCTGTCGCCGCCGAGCACCAGACCCGTCACCTCGCGCCCCAGCTCGGCCGGCCCGCCGGCCACCCAGCGGGCGATCTCCTCGGCATCGTCGACCGCCGCCGGGTACGGCGCCTCAGGAGCGAGCCGGTAGTCGACCAGCAGCACCGGCAGATCCAGCCGTTGGGCCATGTCGGCCGCCATCGACCGGTGCGTGTCGATGCCGCCGAAAACGAAGCCGCCGCCGTGGAACCACACCAGCACGGGACCGGGGTCGCGGTGCTCGCGGCGGTCGAGCAGCAGCGTCGGCAGCGGAGCCGTCTCGAGCATGCGGGCCGTGGCCAGCGCAGGCTCCGGCAGGTCGACCACCGCGGCCAACATGCGCATGGACTCGCGGATGGCCGCTGCCTCGGGCGGGCCGCTCTCCGGCGGGATCCGGTCGAGCAACGCCCGCACGTCGGGCCTGATCATGTCGCCTCCCTGATGTCAGTGACTGTCATCAGAGTAGGTCGTGATGTCAGCCCCTGTCATCACGGGTAGGGTGTGATCCATGGCGCGTTGGCAGCCGGACGGGCGTCGCCGGCTTCAGGACGCGGCGCTGGAGCTCTACGGCGAGCGGGGCTTCACCGAGGTCACCGCCGCCGAGGTGGCCGCGCACGCCGGCCTGACCGAGCGGACCTTCTTCCGGCACTTCGCCGACAAGAAGGAGGTGCTGTTCGGCGACGAGACGCGGCTGGCCGAGGCCATCGCCGACGCGGTCCGCGCCGCGCCGCCGGAGACCTCGCCCATGGACGCCGTGCTGGCCGGCTTCGCCGCGCTGGCCGAGTCCGCGCACGCCCGCCGGGACCGGCTGCTCCGGCGGGAGCGGATCATCGAGCAGAGCGCCGAGCTGCGGGAACGGGAACTGGCCAAGTTCGCCGCGTGGACCGGGACGCTGGCCGACGCCCTGCGGGAACGCGGCGTCGCCGAGGCGGCGTTGGTGGCCGAGATCGCCATCGCCACCGGCCGGGTCGTGTTCCACCGCTGGATCGAGGCCGACCGGCCGGTGCCGTTGGACGAGGCGATGCGCGAGGGCTTCGCCGTGATCCGCGACTTCGTCAGCGCCACTGTGGATCGCGGCCGGTGAGGCCGAGGACCCGGTGCAGGGCCGGCGCATCGGCGGGGAGCACGACCTCCGGTCCGAAGATGCCCATCTGACGGCCCAGCTCGGCCGTCTTGGCCAGCTCGACCTCCAGGAGTTCGGCCAGATCCTCGTCGACGGCCAGGTCCCGGCCGGCCGCCCGGGCGAGATCCCAGCCGTGCACCAGGAACTCGCCGGCGATCATCCCGCCCACCTGCGCGGCCGGCAGCTCCATCGGGCTGCCCATGTGCGTCACGCCGGTCCAGGCGGCCGGGTCGCTCCAGGCCTTCACGGTGGTCGTGACCGCGTCGGTCAGACTGGCCAGGCAGTCGCCGGTGGTGAGATCGAGCTCCGCTTCCGTGGCGGCTGGCGGCACCACGATCGCTTTGGTGGCGCCGCCGGTCAGCGACGGGGCCCAGAACAGCAGATGGTTGACCAGCCCCCGAACCGTGTACTCGGTGCACGGCGTGCGGGCGTCCAGGTGCGGCTCCAGAGCGGGGATCAGGTCGAGCATCGGTGCGGCGGCGCGTTCGATCAGCATGCGTGCAGTCAAGCCGGTGCTGACGGAGCTGTATTGAACAAACGCGACTAGCATCGACCTCGTGCGGGACGAGCGGGAGCTGCACGGCGCGTGGCGTCGGTTCCAGCAACACGACTTCCCGCCGCCGTCCCCGGATCTCGCCGCGTTCGTCGACCACTACTGGATCGTCAGCTGGTCCTACGCCGAGCCGTACCGGCAGAAGATCGTGCCCTATCCCCGGGTCAACCTGACCATCGCCGACGACGGCACCGCCGTGGTCACCGGCGTCGGCAGCGAGGCCGGCGTCCGCGTGCTGGCAGGCGACCGCACCGTTTTCGGCGTCGCCTTCCGCCCCGGCGGCTTCCGTCCTTTCCTGGGTCGATCCGTCGCCACCATCACCGACCGCCAGCTGCCCGCTGCGGAGGTCTTCGACGGAATCCCTGCTGTGCCGACGATCGAGGCCGTCGAGGCGATGCTTCGGCGGCAACGGCCCTCGCCCGATCCACGGGCCGAGGAAACCGCGGACATCGTCGCCACCATCGCCGCCAAACCGGAGATCAGCCGCGTCGACCAGCTCGGCCGGCCCGTGCGGCAGTTGCAGCGCCTCTTCGCCGAATACGTCGGAATCAACCCGAAGTGGGTCATCCGCCGTTACCGCCTGCACGAGGTCACCGAGCGCCTCGCCGCCGGTGCCAAGATCGACTGGGCCGGCCTCGCCGCCGAGCTCGGCTACGCCGACCAGGCCCATTTCGTGCGGGACTTCACCAAGATGTTCGGCGAGACGCCCACCCACTACGCCGCTAGGTACTAGCCAGCCCGTCGAGATACGCCCGGCACGTGGCGCGCATCCGGTCCACGGTCATGTTGTGCGAGCCGAGCAGCACCTGGATGGCCAGCCCGTCGATCATGCCGACCACGGTGTTGGCCATCCGCACCGGATCCCCGTCGACGATCAGGTTCTGGTCCTGGGCATCACGTAGCAGACCGACGACGGTCCGCCGCCAGTCGCCGTAGATGGTCTCGTTGAGCTCCTGGAGCTCCGGCTCACGCAGCCCGTGCACCCACAGTTCGGTCCACACCCGCCACGCCGCCACGCTGTCGGCGTCGAGCGGCGCGTACGACTCGACGAGCCGGGTGAGCAGCTCCAGGGGGTTGCCTCCGGCGGCGAGGATGGCGGCGCGGCGGTCGATGGAGTGCTGGTAGTTGTACTCGAAGGCGGCGTGCAGCAGGGCCTGCTTGCTGTCGAAGTAGTAGTGGATGGTGCCGGAACTGACGCCTGCTCGCGTTGCCACGTCGGTGAGCCGCAGGTCCCGTACGCCGGACTCGGCGATCTCGGCACAGGTGGCGCCGAGGATCTGCGCCCTGCGCTCCGCCGACACGCTCGGACGCGGCACGGTCACTCCTCCCGATGGGTGTGACCGTGAGTATAGATAACTGGACCGTCAGTCAGAGATGACGGGAGATCACCAGCCGCATGATGTCCGAGGTGCCCTCCTCGATCTCCTCCAGCTTCACGTCCCGCAGCCACTGCTCGACCGGGAACTCCCGCGAGTAGCCCCACCCGCCCAACGTCTGCACGGCCGCCCAGGTGACGAACATGGCGGTCTCCGACGCGGTCAGCTTGGCCATCGCGGCCAGCCCGGTGACCCGCTGGCCGGCGTCGATCTGCCGGGCGGCGTGGTGCACCAGCAGCCGGGCCGACTCGATCCGGGTGGCCATGTCGGCCAGCCGGAACGCGACGGCCTGGTGCTCGATGATCGGCACCCCGAACTGCTTGCGGTTACGGGCATAGTCCAGCGCGAACTCGTAGGCCGCCCGCGCCGCGCCGACGGCCGCCGCGCCGAGCACGACACGGGAGATGTCGAAGGCGCCCATCAGGCCGTGGAAGCCGCGGCCCTCGTCGCCGAGCCGGTCGTGCGCCGGCACGAAGACGTTGTCGAAGAACACTTCCCGGCAGACGATGGCCCGCTGGCCCATCTTGCGCATCGGCTCGCCGAAGCGCAGCCCCGGCGCGTCGCCGGTCAGCAGGAACGCCGTCACGCCGGCCGACCGCTTGCTGCGGTCGGTCTTGGCGAACACCACGTAGTACTTGGCCGCGCCGGCATTGGAGATCCAGGTCTTCTGGCCGGTCAGCTCGTAGCCGCCCTCGACCCGTCGGGCCGTGGTGATCATCGACGCCGCGTCCGAGCCGGCGTTCGGCTCGGTGGTGGCCAGCGCCGTCATCGGGGCGTCGGGGCCGGTCAGCGGCGTCAGCCACTGCTTGCGCTGCTCCACGGTGCCCAGCTCGAGGATCGGATCGGCGTAGAAGCCGTTGGAGCACAACAGGTTGCCGATACCCGGGTCGCCCCAGCACAGCTCCTCCTGCACCAGGCACTGGGTGAACACGTCGGTGAAGCCGCCGCCGCCGTACTCCTCGGGCAGCATGAAGGTGGTGATGCCGACCGTGCCGGCCAGCTGGAACAGGTCGACCGGCGTCACCACGTCGGCCTCGTCCACCGCACGGGCCCGCGGCCGGATCTGCTTGACGGCGAAGTCCCGGCACAGCTGGACGATCTGGCGCTGCTCGTCGGTGAGCGGCCAGGCCGAGAAGTGGATCGTCATGCGCTCCGTGCCTCCTGACGCGGTACAGGGATGATCAGGGCGTCGACCGCCAGCGGCCCGTCCGGCCCGACCCGGACCGGGTTCAGCTCCAGCTCGCCGACCAGCGGTGACGCCGCGACCAGCAGCGACACCCGGTGCACCAGCGCGGCGAGCCCGTCGATGTCGACCGGCGGTCGGCCGCGCCAGCCGTGCAGCAGCATGGCACAGCGCAGCCGGCCGAGCATTTCCCGTGCCGCCGCGTGGGAAACCGGGGCCAGCTCGATGGCGATGTCGTGGTGCAGCTCGGTCTCCGTGCCGCCGGCGCCGACCACGACCAGCGGCCCGAAATCGGGGTCGCGGCGGGCGCCGACCAGGATCTCCACCGTGTTGGGCCGGGTGTCCTGCTCCTCGACGACGTACTCGCCGGGCCCGAGCCGGGCCGACATCTTGTCGAAGGCGTCCCGCAGCTCGTTCGCCGTGGACAGTCCGGTTCGGACGCCGCCGGCGTCGCTCTTGTGCGCCAGCCAACCGGCCTTGAGCACGTACGGGGCGGTCAGCTTCTTGGCCTGGTCGAGGTCCTCTCGGCGGCGGACGGCCAGGCCGCGTGGAAAGGCGACGTCGACCAGCACCTGCCGGGTCTCCCAGTAGCCGTCGGGCAGCACGCTGATCGGCCGGGTCTGGTGGGGGAGCGGCGGTGCGGTCGGCCGGCCGAGGGCGGCGATGCCGCGCAGGGCCTGGAGCGCCGGCTCGATGCGGTCGTACGTGGGCACGCCGGCCGCCCACAGGGCATCGGCGGCGGGGCTGTCCGGGCCCATGGAGTGCACCAGCACCGGCTTGCCCTGCCCGGCCAGCTGCCCGATACGTTGCGCCACAGCGACTTCACGCTCGGCGATGGCCGGGATGTCCAGGCCGTAGCGGCCGAAGTAGCCGGTGAGCACGGCCGCGTCCACGTCGTCGGACCGCAGCACGGCCTCGGTGATCAGGGCGTAGTTGGCCAGGTCCTGCTCGCCCGCGCCGGCCAGGTCGACCGGATTGTGCCGGGCTTCCAGCGCGACGCCGATGTCCTGGGAGAAGTGCGGAACGCGCAACCCGTGGGTGTGTGCGACGTCGGCCGCGATACCGCACTGGCCGCCACTGTCGCCGATGATCGCCACCCGGCCGCCGCGCGGTGGGCTCGTCGCCAGGACCGCCCGGGCCACGTCGATCAACTCGGCCGGCGTGCTGACCCGGGCGACCCCGGCTGCCCGACAGGCGGCGTCCACGACCTCCAGCGGCGAGGTCAGCGAGCCGGTGTGGGTGCGGGCCAGCCGGGTGCTGGCCGCGCTGCCGCCGACGGTCAGCAGCAGCGTCGGCTTTCCCAGTGCTCGCAACGCTTCCAGCAGTGCCGGGCCGTTGGCGAAGTTCTCCAGGTAGACCGCGACGACCTTGGTCGACGGGTGGTCGGCCAGGTCGGCCAGCAGCTCGGTCGCCGTGATGTCACTGGCGTTGCCGAGCGAGACGAAGCGGGAGATGCCCAGGCCGTGCCGGGCACCGAGCAGGGCCAGTTCCGAGCCGACCTGCCCGCTCTGCGACACGATCGCCAGCGGGCCCGGCGTGAAGCTGCCCCAGGCCAGGAGCAGATCCGTGGCCGTGTCGACGATGCCGAGGCTGTTGGCCCCGACCAACCGCGCG
>DATJJB010000860.1:0-2969 GCA_035492655.1 Kutzneria sp.
TACGTCCGGGTGGGCTCACCGTGACTGAGGTCGACCCGCTCGCCGGTTACACCATCGGCGTCACCGCCGCGAGGCGGGCCGACGAACTGGCCGCGCTGCTGGTGCGGCGCGGCGCGTCCGTGCAGCACGCGCCGGCCATCCGGATCGTGCCGCTGCTGGACGACGCCCAGCTTCGGACGAGCACCGAGCAGCTGATGGCCGCGCCGGTGGACATCGCCGTGATCACCACGGCGATCGGCTTCCGCGGCTGGATCGAGGCGGCCGACGGGTGGGGCCTCGGCGAGGACCTGATCAAGCACCTGGAGGGGGCCGACGTGCTGGCCCGCGGGCCGAAGGTGCGCGGGGCGGTGCGGGCGGCCGGGCTGACCGAGAAGTGGGCGCCCGAGTCGGAGAGCAACGCCGAGCTGCTGGACTACCTGCTCGACCACGGGGTCGCCGGCAAGCGGGTCGTGGTGCAGCTGCACGGCGAGCCGCTGCCCGACTTCGTCAACGCGCTGCGGGACGCCGGGGCCGACGTGACCGAGGTGTCGGTCTACCGGTGGACCGCGCCGGCCGACACCAACCCGTTGGACCGGTTGCTGGACGCCATCGTCGGACGGCAGGTGGACGCCCTGGCCTTCACCAGCGCGCCCGCCGTCGCCTCCACCCTGGCCCGGGCCAAGGCGACCGGCCGCCGCGAAGCCGTGGTTTCCGCGCTGCGCAACGACATTCTCGTCGCCTGCGTGGGCAAGATCTGTGCCGGTCCGTTCCTGCCGTACGACGTTCCCTGTGTGATCCCGGACCGGGCCCGCATCGGGGCGTTGGCCCGATCCATCGCCGTCGAGCTGCCCGCCCGGGCACAGGTGATCACCTTCGAGAGCGCCGAGGTCCAGGTGCGGGGGCAGGCCGTGATCGTCAACGGCGACCTCCGGCCCATCGCCCCGGCGCCCATGGCCGTGCTGCGGGCGTTGGCCGAGCAGCCCGGGCACGTCGTGTCCCGGCAGCGGCTGATGACCGTGCTGCAGCGGGACAACACGCCCGTGCAGGAGCATGCCGTCGAGACCGCCATCGGTCGGCTGCGGACCGCGTTGGGGCAGCCCAAGCTCGTGCAGACCGTGGTGAAGCGCGGTTACCGGTTGGCCCTGGAGGCCTGATGACGCTGGTGCTGGCCGCTCACGGCACTCAGGACCCGGCCGGCGCCGTCGTCATCTCGTCGCTCGCCGACGCCGTTCGCCGGCGGCTGCCCGGGGTGCCGGTCGAGGTCGCCTACGTGGACGTCCGGTCGCCGTCGCTGACCGAGGTGCTCTCCGGTGTCTCCGGACCCGCCGTCGTGGTGCCGGCGTTCCTGGCCGCCGGCTATCACGTACGGGTCGACGTGCCGGAACAGATCTTGTTATCGGGGGCTGCCTCGGTCACCGTTACCCCGGCGTTGGGGCCTGACGACCTGGTGCTCGACGCCGTCCACGACCGCTTGGTCGCCGCCGGCTGGTCGCGCGGTGACGGCGTGGTGTTGGCCGCCGCCGGTTCCTCGGATTCCCGGGCCGTCGCCGACGTGCATCGCGCCGCCCGGCGGCTGGCCGTGCTGACCGGGGGCGAGGTCCAGGTCGGTTTCATCACCTCCGCCCAGCCTTCGGTCATCGAGGCGGTGGCTTCGGCCGGTCCCCGGGTCGCCATCGCATCGTGGCTGCTCGCCCCCGGGCTGTTCCACCAGCGGCTCGCCGGCATGGGCGCTGACCTGGTTTCCGAGCCCATCGGCGCGCATCCTCGCCTGGTCGACCTGGTGGTCCGCCGCGCCCTGGCCGCCGGAATAGTTGACCTCTCAACCATGTTGGTGGCACAGTAAGCATCCCCCGGGCTCGAGGAGGCCCACCATGCCTGCTGTCACCGCCGACACCCTCACCCTGCCGCGCCTGCCGGAGCTGCCCGACGCCACCATCGAGTGGCGGCCCGTGCTCAAGGTCATCACCGCCGGCAAGTTCCTCGAGGGCGAGGGCTTCCAGGTCCGCCGGCCGTTCCCCAGCGCCGACATGGCGTTGGCCGACCCGTTCCTGCTGCTCGACCACATGGGGGCCGTCGAGTACGGGCCCGGCGAGGCCAAGGGCGCGCCGTGGCATCCGCACCGGGGGTTCGAGACCGTCACCTACATGATCGACGGCGTCTTCGAGCACGAGGACTCCACCGGCGGGGGCGGCATCATCACCGACGGCGCCACGCAGTGGATGACCGCCGGCGCCGGCGTGCTGCACAGCGAGCTGCCGTCGCAGGAGCTCATCGCCAAGGGCGGGCTGTTCCATGGCGTGCAGCTCTGGGTCAACCTGCCCCGGTCCGCCAAGTGGACCCCGCCCCGCTACCAGGACATCGGCGCCCGAGACGCCGCCCTCGTCGCGTCCGGCGACGGTGGCGCACTGGTTCGGGTCATCGCCGGCGACCTCGACGGGCACCAGGGTCCCGGCGACACCTACACCCCCATCGTCTACCTGCACGCCACCCTCGCCGCCGGCGCTCAGCTCGACCTTCGGTGGCCCACCGACTTCAACGCGATGGTCTACGTCCTCTCCGGCCGCGGCACCGTCGGCCGCGAGGCCCGCCCCATCGACGAGGGCCAGCTGGCCGACTTCGGCTACGGCGAGGCCTTGACCCTGCGCGCCGCCTCCTCCCAGCCTTCCGCCGCCGCCAACGCCATGGACGTCCTCATCCTCGGCGGCCGTCCCATCCGGGAGCCCGTCGCGCGCTACGGGCCGTTCGTGATGAACACCAAGGAGGAGATCTACCAGGCCATGGACGACTACCGGGCCGGCCGCCTCGCCACCGTGCAGCCCCAGCACCTCGCCCACCGCAGCGACGCCGACACCGACCTCTAGGCCAGCTCGGCGACGATCTCCCTCAGCGCGGCGGCACAACGCCCGTCGTCCTCTGCCCGGGCGGGATGCTGAGCGGCTCGCGAACCTCCTCCGGGTTGCCACATGCGCTTCCCACTTGCGTTTCAATGC
>DATJJB010000861.1:0-2976 GCA_035492655.1 Kutzneria sp.
TGCATCGAAGTCGGTGAGGTAGCTCTTCTCGGCCTATTCGGTGAACCCGGGGAATGAGCGCATCTTGTCGAAGCGGCCGGCGGCCAGGTCGTCGAATCTGATCAAAAAGCGTCCGAAGTGGACCTCGTATTCGGTGGGGAACTGGGCGAGCGGCACCCACTCCCGAATCAGTCGGGATACCTCTTCGAGGCGCGCTCCCGCCCTCCACGCCCGAGGAGATCGCCGACCTGGGGCGGCTCGCCGCCACCCTTGATGCCCGCAGAGCCCTCCGTGACCAGCTGCCGCCGATCACCGAACCCGGGCGACGGCTGCGAATAGCCGCTCAGAACCCCGCCGCCGGCCGCACGTCGTACACGCTCAGATCGGCTCGTACCCGCACGTACCGGGCCCGGTGCCGCCACCGCCCGACCGGCTCGTCGAAGGCGACGTCGACCTCCACCTCGACCACCACAGTTGGCTGCACCGGGATGTAAGGCAGCGGACGCCGCTCCCCCAGCTGCCCCGACCAGGCGGCCGGCAGCGGCTGCGGCCACGGCGTACGGGTCTCGTCGCCGCGGCGCTGGGCGACGTACCGGACGAGGCCCGGCCCGAGCTCCCGCCCGACGTCGCCGAGCGGCATCGTCTGGCCGACGTACCGGAGCCGGCCGGCGGCGTCGTACCTGCCGAGGAGCAGCGAGCCCGGGGCGGACAGGCTGCCGGTGACACCGCCGACGATCGCTTCGGCCGTGTTCCGGGTTTTGACCTTGGTCCAGCCGCGGCCGCCGGGCACGTACCGCCCGGCCGGGTCCTTGCAGACCACGCCTTCGACGCCGGCGTGCTGCCAGTCGGCCATCCAGGCGCGGGCCTCAGCCGGGTCGGTGGTTTGCGGGCACAACTGCAGGTGGGGTGGCGCCCCAGTCAGGAGGAACTCGAGCCTGGCGCGGCGCTCGACGAGCGGCAACCCGGTCAGGTCAGCGGCGGCGTCGTGGAGTGCGTCGAAGACGACGTAGTGCGCGGGCCTGGCTGTTGTCTCGGCGAGGAGCCAGCGGCCGGCGACGACCCGCTTCTGCAGGGCGACGAAGTTGGTGCGGCCGCGTTCGGGGTCCCAGACGATGAGCTCGCCGTCGAGGACGACGCCGGGCGGCAGGCCGCGCAGAAGCCGGGTGACGTCCGGGAAGTAGCCCGTCAGGACCTTGAGGTGTCTCGACTGGAGCACGACCCGGCCAGGCTGGATGAACGCGAGGCAGCGCCAGCCGTCCCATTTCGGCTCGTAGACGGCGCCGGGTGGGAGCTCGCGCGCCGGGACGGCATGCATCGGCTCGACAGGTGGCCGCATGACAGCACCCCCGTGAGCAGCGGAAACACTGATCACGCTACCTCGGTAATGGTGCCGTTCCCCGCAAACACGTACCGTAGACCCATGGCCGATCAGCAGCCCGACACCCGCGGCGACTACGTCGACGAGCGCGGCGTGCTCATCACCGCCGCCGGCCGCGCCCGGATGCGGGAGCGGCTCGACGAGCTCGCGAACCGCTGGACCCCCGAGCAGCGGGAAGAGCGCCGGCGCGCATTCCTCGCCCGGCTCAACAACGCGTGATCTACCCGGCGGTCCTCGACACATCCGCTGTCGTCGCGTACACGCGTGAATCGGTGCACGTCGGTGAGCTGCTACAAGAGATCGGCGACGAGGAGCAGTACGCGCTCGTACCCGTCGTGTGCCTGATCGAGGCGGTCGCCGGCGGCGCCGACGAGGACCGGCTGCGGCTGCTCGTCGCGCACCCCTGGGTGAAAGTCATCGACCTGAACGGCTACGACTGGACCAGGCTGGGTGCAGGCACCGCACTGCTGGGCACGCTGGGCCGGGCGTGTTCTGCGCTGCTGGCCGTGGACGGGAACGCCTGGTACGTGGCGACCCGCGACCCGGACGTGTACGGCGACGGCATCGACACCGTCCTGATCGAGGATTGATCCCCCACTCGGCCGGCAGGTGGCTTACCCTGCCCCGATGGAATCCGACCCAGCCGTCCCAGCCCGGAAGCTCGCCGACGCCGCCGACGCGCTCGCTGCCGGCCTCGCCACCGACGTGGAAATCGACACCACCGAAGTGTTCGCCCCGCTGGTTGCGGCGACGCTTGCCCTGCACACCGTCGCCAACGAGCTGGCCCAGGCCGCGATGTCGGTTGACGAAACGGCAGCTGCCGCAGCCCGGCGGGCCGCAGCACACTACCTAGGGGCACAGCAGGAGCTCATCCAGACCCTCCGGCGGCTGCCGCAACAGTAACCGCGGCCAGGAGGAAGCCGGCCGAACGCCTGGTTGGTCGGTGACGCCATGTGGCGCAGACGGCGCGGCAAGGAATGATCGGGCGCGCCGTGGCCAGGATGTTGGGCGTGTCCCGTCGGGCGTGGTGCTCGTACTGCCGGGCGCCGGCTGGGCCGGACTGCCCGTCGACGGCGCGGTCGAAGAAGGCGGCCCGGGCTTGGGAGAAGCGGGCGTGGCGGCGGGAACGTTGACCGTTGTTGCCAGTCTGGGCGCAACTGGCAGCAGGCTGGCAGCAGCGCGGCGATCGCCAGACTCAGCACCAACAGCAGCGACCACGAGATCCGATCGAGCGCGCCGACGACTCCGAGCACCACGATGAACAGCACAGCTCCGGCGCCGGCTCACCTAACCTCTCGACGGATCATCGCTGCGTCCCCGGTGCGGCCATCAGCAGAACCTATCGACGCGGTGGCAGGCCGCACAACGCCCCGGCCGCGCTCCAAGTGGCCGGGAGTTGGTGCCACGGCGTGGCCGGTTTGGACTGCAGGTGAGGGGTAGGAAGAGGCGTAGCGCCGGACGGGCTGACCGGACGGGCTGAGCGGGACGGATTGCCCGACCGGCGGACGGGATAGTTGTAGATGGTTCAGCCTGAAGCGCCGACGGGCAAAATGTTGGGTTTCCCTGCCCGTCGGCGCCCGCCCGTTCGGGGCGCTACCTGGGCGCACACGGTGACGGTT
>DATJJB010000862.1:0-9387 GCA_035492655.1 Kutzneria sp.
CCTGCCAGTTCAGGTGCGATGGCCGCGTCCCAAGCCTCGGCGAACGCCGGGAAGGTGTCGTACAGCTCGCGGCCCATGCCGATCTGCTGCGAGCCCTGGCCGGTGAACAGGAAGGCCGTCAGGCCCTGGGCGCGAGCAACAGCATGGTTGGTGCCATCGGCGATCGACGCAAGGCCGGCCGCCGCCGACTCCCGGACGGATGCCACGACGACACCACGATGCTCGAACGGGGTCCGGGTAGCGGCCAGCGAGTACGCGATGTCGGCGAAAGACGCGTCGACCGAGGACAGCCCGACAGCGTTGGCGGCCAGGGCCTCGGGCGTCTTGCCGGTCACGATCCACGGCAGGACCCGCGACACCGGCGTCCGCTCGGTCGGCTCCTCGGCCGACGCCTGCTCGATGATCACGTGGGCATTGGTGCCGCCGAGGCCGAACGACGACACGCCGGCTCGGCGCGGCCGGTCGACCGCCGGCCACGGGCGGGCGTCCGCAAGCAACGCGACGTTGCCTGCGCTCCAGTCCACCTGCGGGGTGGGCTCGTCGGCGTACAGCGACCTGGGCAGCACCCCGTGCTCGATGGCCTTGATCATCTTGATCACGCCGGCGACACCGGCGGCGGCCTGGGTGTGGCCCAGATTGGACTTGATCGAGCCGAGATAGAGCGGCTCGTCGCGGTCCTGACCGTAGGTGGCCAGCACGGCCTGGGCCTCGATCGGATCGCCGAGCCGGGTGCCGGTGCCGTGCGCCTCCACCACGTCCACATCGGCGGTCCTGAGCTCGGCGGCGGCCAGCGCCTGCCGGATCAGCCGCTGCTGCGACGGACCGTTGGGCGCGGTCAGGCCGCTGGACGCGCCGTCCTGGTTGACCGCGCTGGACCGGATAACGGCCAGCACGTTATGTCCGTTGCGGCGGGCATCGGACAGCCGCTCCAGCAGGATCAGGCCGGCACCCTCGGAGCAGCCGACGCCGTCAGCCGACTCGGCGAACGACCGGCAGCGGCCGTCGGCCGAGGCACCGCGCTGCCCGGAGAAGTAAATGAACATGTCGGCGTTGGACATCACGGTCACGCCGCCGGCCAGCGCGAGGTTGCATTCCTTGCCGCGCAACGCCTGCACGGCCGAATGGATGGCGACCAGCGAGGACGAGCAGGCGGTGTCGACCGTGACGGCCGGCCCCTCCAGGCCCAGCGTGTAGGCGACGCGGCCACAGACCAGGCAGCCGTCAGAGGAACCGAGGCCGTAGTCGTGGTACATGAGGCCGGTGAACACGCCGGTGCGGCTGCCTTTCAGCGACGCCGGGTCGATGCCGGCCCGCTCGATCGCCTCCCAGGCGACCTCCAGCAGCAGCCGTTGCTGCGGGTCGATGGCCACGGCGTCGCGCGGGGCGACGCCGAAGAAGTCGGCATCGAAATCGGCGGCGTCGTACAGGAACCCGCCCTCACGGGTGTACGACTTGTCGGGCGTGCCCGGCTCCGGGTCGTACAGGCCGTCCAGGTCCCAGCCGCGGTCGGTCGGGAACGCGCCGATGGCGTCCCGGCCGTCGACGACCAGGTCCCACAGCTGCTCCGGCGTCGCCACACCGCCGGGATAGCGGCAGGCCATGCCGACCACGGCGATCGGCTCGGTGGCGTCGGCGACCAGCTTCGCGTTCTGCTGGCGCAGCTTCTCGTTGTCCAGCATGGACTTGCGAAGGGCGTTGACGACCTTCTCGACTTGTGCGTCCACGTCCGCTCTCCCGCTCAGTTGTCGCCGGCCGCGAGGGCGGCGGCCACCAGGTCGTCGATGTCCATGTTCTTGATCGCATCGCTGCGCTCGTCGACCGGTTCCACCTGTACTGAACCGGCCAGTTCAAGCAGTGGGGCCAGCAGCCCGGACGCGCGCAGCTTGTCCACCGGGATGGTCGCCACCGCACGCTGGATGTCGTCATCGGACTTCGCGGCCGGGGCCTCGCCGATGCTGGGCAGCAGCTCGTCCAGCAGGAACCTGGCCAACGCCACCGGGCTCGGGTAGTCGAACATCAACGTGGCCGGCAGGCGCAGGTCGGTGGCCGCCTGCAACCGGTTGCGCAGCTCGATCGCGGCCAGCGAGTCCAGGCCCAGCTCGGTGAAGCCCTTGGTGACGTCGATCGAGTACGGGTCGTCGTGCCGCACCACGGCCACGTGCGTGCGAACCAGGTCGAGCAGCACCCGGTCGCGCTCGCTCTCGCTCAGGCCGGTCAGCCGCTGCTCCAGCGACGGCCCACCCTCGGGCTCGACCGGCGCGTCGGCGGCCTTGGCCCGCGTCGCCTTCCTCAGCGCTGCCTTGACGGCAACATCCTTGAGCAGCACTGGAACCTCGGACTCCGCCGGCGCCAGCACGATCGGCGCGAGCACCGGCTCGTCCACGGTCACGGCCTGGTCGTACAGCCGCAGACCGTCCTCGGTCGGCAGGGTGACGATGCCCAGCCGGGCCATCCGGTCCAGGTCCTTGTCGGCCGCGCCGCCGCCGATCGCACTGTCGGCCGCCCACGGGCCCCACCCGAGAGCGGTGGCCGGCAGGCCGAGTGCGCGGCGATGGGTGGCCAGGCCGTCCAGGAACCGGTTGGCCGCCGCGTAGTTCGCCTGCCCGGCCCCGATCACCAGGCCGGCGCACGAGGAGAACAGCACGAACTGGGCCAGCGGCTGGTCCTTGGTCAGCTCGTGCAGGTGCCAGGCCGCGTCCACCTTGGGGCGCAACACGTTCTCGACCTGCTCGGCGCTGAGTCCGGTGATCATCGCGTTGTCCATCACGCCGGCGGCGTGCAGCACACCGGTCAGGTTCTTGACGCCCTTGAGCAGCTTGGCCAGGGCCTTGCGATCGGCCACGTCACACGCCGCGATCGTCACGTCCGCGCCGAGTGCGGTCAGCTCGGCCTGGAGTTCGGCCGCGCCGGGCGTCTCGATGCCGCGCCGACTGGTCAACAGCAGATGCTTGATTCCCTGTGTGGACACCAGATGCCGGGCGAACACCGCGCCGAGGCCGGCCGTGCCGCCGGTGATCAGCACCGTGCCGTCGGCGTCGAGCGTGGGCATACCGGTCGGGCTCGGGGCGACGCGGGCGAACCGCGGCACCTTGACCCCGTTGCCCCGCAAGGCGACTTGCGGCTCGCCGGCCGCGATCACCGCCGGCAGCAGGTCGTCCGAGCCGTCGGAGTCGACCAGTACGATCCGGCCCGGGTTCTCCTCCTGGGCCGACCGCACGAGGCCCCAGACCGGCGCCTGCGCCAGGTCGATCTCCTCGTCACCGACCACGACCGCATGCCGCGTCACGACCAGCAGCTTGGAATCGGCCAACCGCGAGTCGGCCAGCCACGCGCGCAGTGTGGCCAACACGCCGTTCACGACTTCCCGCACCTGCGTGGGAACACCCTCGCCGCTCGTGACAACCGGCAGCACCACGACTTCAGGTGTACCGGCGAGTGCAGTTACGTCGGCGGCGCCGGACACCGTCGCCCAATCGCCACGGGCCACGGTGTGCAGGCTGCCGAGCGGCAGCTGGTTCCAGCCGATCCGGTACAGCGACTCGAGTTGACCCGCCCCGGCGGCCGCGGCGTTGACCTTGTCGGCGGTGACCGCGCGGACCACCAGCGAGCGGATGGTGGCGACCGGCGTGCCCATCGGGTCGGACAGCTCCAGTCGCACGGCGTCGGACCCGCCGGTGTACACCACCCGGCCGCGCAACCGGTTCGCACCGACGGAGTGGATCGTGACACCGGTCCACGCGAACGGCAGCTGCGTGCCGCCGGCGTCCTGCGGCTTGCGACCCGACATGAAATCGGTGGCGCTCAACGCGGAATCGAGCAGGCCCGGGTGCAGGAAGAACTCGGCGGCGTCGGCCCTTGCCTCGTCCGGCAGCGCCACCTCGACGAAGGTCTCCTCGCCGCGCTGCCAGATGCCGCGCAGGCCCTGGAACATCGGGCCGTAGATGTAGCCCTGGCCGCTGAGGTAGTCGTAGACACCGCTGATGTCGACGGCCTCGGCGCCGGCCGGCGGCCACTCGCGGAGGCCGACGTTGAACGCCTCCGGGGTCGGGACCGGCTTGTGCTCGGCGGTCAGCACACCGGAGGCGTGCCTGGTCCACGCGGCGTCGCCGCTCTCCGGCCGGGAGTAGATCGCCAGCGAGCGGGCACCGTGCTTGTCCTCGGGGCCGACGACCGTCTGCACGGCAAGGCCTTCGCCGCGTGGCAACGGCATCAGGGCCTCGATCGTCAGCTCTTCGACGGTGTCGCAGCCGACCTCCTCGCCGGCGCGAATGGCCAGCTCGACATAGGCGGTGCCAGGCAGGATCACCGTGCCCAGCACGTCGTGATCGGCCAGCCACGGGTGGGTGTCCACCGACAGCCGGGTGGTCAGCGTGACCCCACCGGTCTCCGGCGACTGCACCACCGCGGCCGCCAGCGGGTGCTTGGCGTTGACCTGCCCCAACCCGGCCGCGTCCTCCACAGTGGCCGTCGGTCCGTCGAGCCAGTAGCGCCGCTGCTGGAACGCGTAAGTCGGCAGGTCGACCCGGCGGCCGCCGGCGAAGAACGCCCGGCCGTCGAGGTCGAGGCCGACCGCCGAGAGCAGCGTGTGCACCTCGGGCCGGTCCTTGCGCAGCGACGCGAGCAACTCCACTTTGCTTGCGCCGAACCCGTCGTCATCCCGGGTCAGGCAGCCCTGGGCCATGCCCGTCAGCACGCCGTCCGGGCCGATCTCCAGGTACCGGGTGACGCCCTGCGCCTCCAGCGTCCGGACCGCGTCGCAGAACCGGACCGCCGTCCGCACGTGATCGACCCAGTACGCCGGCTCCGTCCACTGGCCGCCACCCGCCGCGGTCGTCACGACCGGAACAGTCGGCGCGTTGTAGGTCAGGCTCTCCGCGACCTGGCGGAACTCGTCGAGCATCGGCTCCATCAGCGGCGAGTGGAACGCGTGCGACACCTTGAGCCGAGTCGTCTTGCGCCCCTTGGCCTCGAACTCCGCCTTGATCCCCAGCACCGCTTCTTCATCGCCGGAGATCACCACCGACCGCGGCCCGTTGATCGCGGCGATGCCAACACCGTCGACCGGCGTGATCTCGTCCTCGGCAGCCTGGATGGCCACCATCGCACCGCCGGCCGGCAGGGCCTGCATCAACCGCCCACGGGCCGAGACCAGCGTGCACGCGTCTTCCAGCGAGAGCACACCGGCAACGTGCGCCGCGGCCAGCTCGCCGATGGAGTGGCCAGCCAGGAAGTCGGGCTTCACACCCCACGACTGAACTAAACGGTACAGTGCAACTTCGAGCGCGAACAGCGCAGGCTGGGTGACGCCGGTCTGGTTGAGGGCCTCGAGGTCGGCGCCCCACACCGTGGACTGAACCGATGGGTTCAGTTGCGCGATCACCTCGTCCCACGCCTCGGCGAAGGCCGGGTAGGCCTCGTACAGCTCGCGGCCCATGCCGAGCCGTTGCGAACCCTGACCGGTGAACAGAAACGCGGTCTGGCCATCGGTCCTGGTCCGCCGCACCACGTTGGGCGACTCCTCGCCGGTGGCGAGGGCGGTCAGGGCGCTCAGTGCGGACTCGCGGTCGGAGGCCAGCACGACAGCCCGGTGGTCGAGGCGGGCCCGGGTGGTGGCCAGGGAGAAGCCGGTGTCGAACAGGTCGACGCCGGTGGAGAGGAAGGCCCTCAGGTTCTCGGCCTGGTCGGGCAGGCCGGCTGCCGTGCTGGCCGACAGGACAAGGGGAATCACCGGGGTGGAATTCGAAACCGCGGGGGCGGCCAACTGCGACGGAGCCTGCTCGACGATGACGTGGGCGTTGGTGCCGGAGAGGCCGAAGGACGAGACCGCGGCGCGGCGGGGGCCGGAGGACTTCCAGTCGCGGGCCTCGGTCAACAGCTTCACCGCGCCGGCGGTCCAGTCGACCTGCGGGGACGGCTCGTCGACGTGCAGGGTCTTGGGCATGACACCGTTGCGCACAGCCATGATCACCTTGATCAGGCCGCTCACGCCGGCCGCGGCCTGGGCGTGCCCGAGGTTGGACTTGACGGAGCCCAGCCACACGGGGTCGTCCGCGGTGCGCTCCTGGCCGTAAGTGGCGAGCAGGGCCTGCGCTTTGATCGGGTCGCCGAGGCGGGTGCCGGTGCCGTGACCCTCGATCAGGTCGACGTCCGCGCCGGTCAGGCCGGAAACCGCCAGGGCCCGCTGGATGACCCGCTGTTGGGAGGGACCGTTCGGGGCGGTCAGGCCGTTGGAGGCACCGTCCTGGTTGATGGCCGAGCCGCGGATAACGGCCAGCACGTTATGTCCGTTGCGCTTGGCGTCGGACAGTCGCTCCAGCAGCAGCATCCCGATGCCCTCGGACCAGCCGGTGCCGTCGGCCGCGCCGGCGAAGGCCTTGCAGCGGCCGTCGGCGGCCAGGCCGCGCTGCTGGCTGAACTCGACGAAGATCTCCGGCGTCGACATCACGGTCACGCCGCCGGCCAGGGCCATGCTGATCTCGCCGCTGCGCAGCGCCTGGCAGGCGGTGTGCACCGCGACCAGCGACGAAGAGCAGGCGGTGTCGACCGTGACGGCCGGTCCCTCGAGACCGAGCGCGTAGGCGACGCGGCCGGAGGCGATCGAGCCGGCGTTGCCGTTGCCGAGGTAGCCGGCCAGGTCGTCCGGGATCTCCCGCAGCCAGGTGCCGTAGTCGTGGTACATCACGCCGGCGTAGACGCCGGTTTGGCTGCCGCGCATGGTGTTCGGGTCGATACCGGCCCGTTCGAACGCCTCCCAGGACGCCTGGAGCAGCAGCCGCTGCTGCGGGTCCATCGCCACGGCCTCGCGCGGCATGATGCCGAAGAACTCGGCGTCGAAGTCGGCCGCGTCATGCAGGAAAGCGCCGTCGCGAGCGTAGGTGTGGCCGGGCTTGCCGGGCTCCGGGTCGTACAGCGCGTCGATCGCCCAACCGCGGTCGGTCGGGAACGGCGTCACCGCGTCCCGGCCCTCGAACACCAGCTTCCACAGGTCTTCCGGCGACGTGACGCCGCCGGGGAAGCGACAGCTGATGCCGACCACCGCGATCGGGTCGTCGGCGCGAACCTGGGCGACGGCGGGCTTGGCCGCAGCCGACGCCGCAACGCCGCCGACGAGCGTGGCGACGAATTCCGCCACGCGGCGGGAGTTCGGGTAGTCGAAGACCAGCGTGGCCGGCAGCTTCAGGCCGGTGGCGGCGTTGAGCATGTTGCGCAGCTCGACGGCTGCCAGGGAGTCAAAGCCGAGCTCCTTGAACGCCTTGTCCGCCGGCACGGCCTCGATGCCGTCGTGCCCGAGGACCGAGGCGACCTTGCCGCGCACCAACTCCAGCAGCGCGCGGTCCAGATCGACCCCCGTGAGGCCGCCGAACTGGCTCTGCACGGCGGCTTGGCCCTGCGCGGCCCGCTTGGCCTGGACGCGAACGAATCCGCGCAGCAGGGCCGGAATCTCCTCGGTCCGGGTACGGAGTGCCTCGCGGTCGATCTTCAGCGGGACGATCACCGCGTCGTCCGCGCCGACAGCCTGGGCGAACAGCTCCAGGGCCTCCTCGGCGGGCAGCGCCGGCATGCCGAGGCGGCGCATCCGGTCCAGGTCGGCGTCGACGAGTTCCCCGCCGAGGCCGGTGTTGACCGCCCACATGCCGAACGCCAGCGCGCTGGCCGGCAAGCCGTTAGCGCGCCGGTGTCGGGCCAGGGCGTCCAGGAAGACGTTGGCCGCCGCGTAGTTGGCCTGTCCGGCCGCGAGCACCATGCCGCCGGCCGACGAGAACAGCACGAACCTGGTCAGCGGCAGGTCGCGCGTCAGCTCGTGCAGATGCCAGGCAGCGTCGACCTTGGGCCGCAAGACCTTGTCGAAACGCTCGGGCGTCAGGGTGTCGATCAGGCCGTTGTCCACCACCGCGGCCGCGTGCACTACGCCGGTCAGGTCGGGGATCTGGCGCACGACGTCGGCCAGCGCGGCCCGATCGGTGACATCACAGGCGAAAAAGCGGACGTCGGCGTCCAATGCGGACAGTTCAGCCGCCTCCGGGGCGTCCGAGCCGCGGCGGCTGAGCAGAGCCAGCTTGGTGACGCCTTGAGACACGAGATGCCGGGCAATGATCGCGCCGAGGCCACTGGTGCCGCCGGTGATCAGGACCGTTCCGTCGGGGTCCCACGTGGACTCCGAGCCCTGGGTGACAACCAGGCGCGGCACCAGGATCTCGCCGTTGCGGAGGGCGACCTCGGGCTCCCCCAGGGTGGCCGCGACCAGCAACGCGTTGGCGGAGGCCGGGGTGTTGTCGGTGTCGATCAGGACGAGCCGGCCCGGCTGCTCTGCCTGGGCGGCACGGACCAGGCCCCACACAGCGGCCTGACTCAGATCGCCGATGTCCTCTCCCCCAACGGAAACCGCGCCGCTGGTGATGACTGCCGTGACGCCCTGCGTGCCATCGGCCAACA
The DNA here is from genome assembly GCA_035492655.1 of Kutzneria sp. Lineage (GTDB taxonomy): Bacteria > Actinomycetota > Actinomycetes > Mycobacteriales > Pseudonocardiaceae > Kutzneria. The sequence goes on from DATJJB010000862.1 coordinate 8,434, forward strand.
AAGACTGGATGTCGTTGAGCACCAGCCCGGTGACCTGGCGGACGGCCTCGGGGACCTCACCGCTCGCGCTCGGGCTGACGTAGTGCGCGACTTCGAGATCAGTTGGCTGAGCGGTCGACCGCTGCCACTCGATGCGGTGCAGACCGTCCGATCCCTTGGCGGCACTGAGCTGCTCGGCCGAAACCGGCCGGGAGACCAGGGATTCCACCGTCAGCACCGGCTGGCCGGTCAGGTCGGCCATCCACATGGCCGACACCTCGTCGCCGCGCAGCCGCTGGATCCGCACCCGCAGTGCGGTCGCGCCGACGGCGTGCAGCGTGACCCCGTTCCAGGAGAACGGAAGCAGGGTCGCGCCGTCACCGACGTCGTCGAGGAGGTCGGCGTGCATGGCCGAGTCGAGCAGCGCCGGGTGCAAGCCATAACGCTCACCCTCGCTGCCCTCCGGCAGGCTGACCTCGGCGAAGATCTCGTCGCCGCGCTTCCACGCCGCAGTCAGGCCTTGGAAGGTCGGGCCGTAGCCGTAACCGCGGTCGGTGAGGCGGCCGTAGGCGTTCTCGGTGTCGATCGGCGTCGCGCCGGCCGGCGGCCATTCGGTGAGGTCGAAGGCAGGGGCCTTGGCCGGGGCCACAGTGCCCACGGCATGCCGGGTCCAGGCTGTGTCGCTGTCCTCGGGACGGGAGTGGATGCTGACCGTGCGCGCACCCGAAGCGTCCGCGCCGCCGATCGCGACCTGGATGGCGTAGCCGCCGCGCGGCGGCAGGATCAGCGGGGCCTGGAGCGTCAACTCCTCCACCGACTCGCAGCCGACATGGTGGCCGGCCTGCGCCGCGAGCTCGACGAAGCCGGTGCCCGGCAACAGGATCGAGCCCAGCACCTGGTGATCAGCCAGCCAGCCCAGGGATTCCGCGGCCAGCCGGCCCGTGACCACTACGCCGTCGCCGTCGGCCAGGGCGA
>DATJJB010000863.1:0-3155 GCA_035492655.1 Kutzneria sp.
ACGATGGCCGTCATGGTCGAGATGTTCACGGTGTGGGCCTGGTCGCCGCCGGTGCCGACGATGTCGATCGCCCGCCCGGCCACGTCCACGGTCCTGGCGTGCCGCAGCATCGAGTCGGCCATGCCCAGCACCTCGTCGGGCGTCTCGCCCTTGGCCCGCAGCGCCACCGCGAAACCGGCGATCTGCGCCGACGTGGCCTCGCCGGTCATCACCTGGTCCATCGCCCAGCCGGTCTGCGCCGCCGTCAGGTCGTCCCCGGCGATCAGCGCGCCCAGCAGGTCGGGCCAGGTCAGCGTGCTCATCTGGCCACGGGCGCACCGGACCGCAGCACCTCTGCGACGGTCTCGGCCGCGGCCAGCGGGTCGAGCGGATGCACGATGACGGCGTCCGCCTGCGACCAGGTGGCCAGCCAGCGGTCGTCCTTGCGCCGCACGGCGATCACGATCGGCGGGCAGTTGGTGATCTCGTTCTTGAGCTGGCGGGACAGCCCCATGCCGCCGGTGGGCTGCGCCTCGCCGTCCAGGATGGCCAGGTCGATGGCGCCGCTGTCGACGTGGAAGAGCACGTCCGCCACGGTGCCGACCTCGACGTACTCCACGCGGCCCAGGTCCGGCGCCGGCCGACGGCCGACGGCGGTGGTGATCGCCTCGCGGACCTCCGGCCGGTGGCTGAAGACCAGGACCTTCCACGTCTGCGTGCTCATACCGTGATGCTATCTGTGTCACACCTTCAGGTCTGCAAGCAGTCCCACCCCAGGGCGTCGCCGCCGAGCCGCTGGGCCAGCCCGGCCATTCGGGACCGCTCCTGCGCGCAGCTCAAAGCGGTGATGACCTGGGCACGGAGGGCGTGCAGCCGGACCGGATCACCCTCCTCGACCACCCGCAGCTGCCAACCGTCCTGGGCCAGCAGCTCGCGGGCCCGGTCCACCGAGGTCGCGGGCAGCACGAGGTGGTGCCGCAGCACGGCCTTCTCCTCGGCCCGCAGCCGGGGCGAACGGGCCAGCACGGCCGAGTCCGCCTCGGCCGGATCGAACGCCTCGGCAACCACGTTCAAATCAGGGTTGTCCAGGTCGAACGGCAATTCCTCGCGCCGGCCGAACAGTGTCCGCAATCGTTGGAACGCGCCCATCGCTGTCGATCTCCCGTTGCACCCCACCCGACCGGGCGGCCTGATCCACCGCAGGCAATAATGCGACCCGTGACAACGGCAGCTCCCCCCATCGCTCAGCGGGTCCACTCGCTGAATCGCCCGAACATGGTCAGCGTGGGCACCATCGTGTGGCTGTCCAGCGAGCTCATGTTCTTCGCCGGCCTCTTCGCGATGTACTTCACCGTGAAGGCCCAGAACACCGGCGTCTGGCCGCCCGAGCCCACGCACCTCGATAAGGCGTACGCGCTGCCGTTCACCATCATCCTGGTGCTCTCCTCGGTCACCTGCCAGTGGGGCGTGTTCGCCGCCGAGCGCGGCGACGTGTTCGGCCTGCGCCGCTGGTACGTGCTGACCTTCGTGATGGGCCTGATCTTCGTGCTGGGCCAGGCCAACGAGTACCGGATGCTGGTCGAGGAGGGGACCACCATCCCCAGCTCGGCCTTCGGCACGGTGTTCTTCCTTGCGACCGGTTTCCACGGGCTGCACGTGATCGGCGGCCTGATCGCCTTCATCTTCCTGCTCATCAGGACGAGGTTGAGCAAGTTCACGCCGGCCCAGGCGACCTCGGCGATCGTGGTGTCGTACTACTGGCACTTCGTCGACATCGTCTGGATCGGCCTGTTCGCCGTCATCTACCTCATTCCCTGACCCAGCCCCGAACTGACAGCAAGGGTTGCCCTCCATGACCACCACGCCACCCGCCGACGCGGCGGGTACGTCCGCCCCCGCGGGGAAGCGGGCCCGCTCGCGGTCCAAGCTCAAGCGGCGGGTCTCCGGCCTGCTGGCGCTCGGGATCGCGCTGCTGGGCGCGGGCGCGCTGTACGCCGTCGCGGTGCCCGCCCCGCAGGTCGCGCAGGCCTCCGACACCAACGCGCTCGTCGAGCAGGGCCGGCAGCTGTTCAACAACAGCTGCATCTCCTGCCACGGCAACAACCTGCAGGGTGTCAAGGACCGCGGCCCCAGCCTGATCGGTGTCGGCTCGGCGGCGTCCTACTTCCAGCTCTCCACCGGCCGCATGCCGCTGTCCGGCGGGCAGACCGCCGAGGCCGCGCGCAAGCCCCCGGCCTTCACGCCGCAGCAGATCGACGCGCTCGACGCGTTCATCCAGGCCAACGGCGGCGGCAAGGAGAAGCCGACGGAGACCGACCAGCAGCTCATCGGCGGCGACCCTTCGCGCGGCGGCGAGCTGTTCCGGCTCAACTGCGCGGCCTGCCACCACTTCACCGGCCGCGGCGGCGCGCTGTCCTCCGGCAAGTACGCGCCCGAGCTGGACGGCGTCACGCCGAGCCAGATCTACACGGCCATGCTGACCGGCCCGGAGAACATGCCGGTGTACGGCGACCGGCAGCTCACGCCGGACGAGAAGAAGGACATCATCGGCTACATCAAGTCGGTGACCGACGGCAACAACAACCCCGGCGGTAACCCGCTCGGCGGCCTCGGCCCGATCTCTGAGGGCCTCATCGGGTGGATCGTGGGCATCGCCGCGCTGGTCGGCGTGACCCTCTGGATCGGAAGCAAGGCATGAGCGGCGACGAGCAGGAGAAGCTGCCCACCGAGGCAGAGCTGGACAGCATGACCCGCGACGAGCTGGTCACGCTGGGCACCAAGCTGGACGGCGTCGAGCTGATCAGCTACGAGGACCCGTGGCCGGTCAAGGGCACCAAGGCCGAGAAGCGGGCCGAGCGCCAGGTGGCGTACTGGTTCCTGCTGGCCGCGGTGGCCGGCATCGCCTTCATCGTGGCGTTCATCGCGTGGCCGTCCGAGTACAAGGCGCCGGACACCGACGGGTACTTCCTGTACAGCCTGTACACGCCGGTGATCGGCGTGACGCTGGGCCTGACCGTGCTCGGCCTCGGCGTCGGCGCGCTGGCCTACACCAAGAAGTTCATCCCGCACGAGCTGGCCGTGCAGGACCGGCACGACGGCGGCTCGGCCAAGATCGACCAGGAGACGGTGCTGGCCGAGCTGGCCGACGCGGGCAACCGCAGCACCATCACCCGCCG
>DATJJB010000864.1:0-8958 GCA_035492655.1 Kutzneria sp.
CTGGCCGTCCGACCGGGCCGAGATCGTCGTCGGCACCCTCACCGTCACCGGCGAGGTCGACGACCAGGACCACTGGGCCGCCCAGATCTTCGACCCCACCAACCTCACCCCGGGCATCGAGCTCTCCGACGACCCCCTGCCGAACCTGCGCAACGCGGCCTACTCGGTCTCGTACGACCGCCGCAGCCACGGCGAGTGATCACTAGCCGTTGTCGGCCCACTTGAAAGTCCGCAGTCCGATGGCTCCGAAAAGGACGGCGAAACCGAGTAGGGCCGACAACGGCAGCAGGAGGTCGTAGCCGCCGGACAAGGTCTGGCGTACGGCGTCGTTGAGGTAGGTCAAGGGCAGGAACTTCGAGGCGACGGTGAGCCAGTGCGGGGCCAGCTCCAAGGGGTAGAAGGAGCCGGACAAGAAGGCCATCGGGATCATGACGCAGTTGGCGATGGCGGCGACGGCGTCGGGGTTGGGGGCGAGGCGGCCGACGAGGATGCCCATGGCGAAGAAGGTCGAGCAGCCGACGATGAGCACCAGGGGAAAGAGCACGATGCTCGGTGCGGCAATGGTGAGGCCGAACGCGGGTAGTAGGGAAACGCCGAGCAGGAGCAGGGCCTGAGCGACGGCCAGCCCCACGGTGACGACGTACCAGCCGGAGAGCAGCGAGGCCATGGGCGTGGGAGTGGTGCGCACGAGGCGAAGCAGGTCGTCCCGGCGCCACTGGACGATGGTGTAGGCGACACCGAACATCGCGGCGTTGCCGATGGCCCAGTCCAGGACTCCGGCGCTGAGCTGGGTCATCCGGCCGGGCCCGCCGAACAGGAGTCCGAAAAGGACGATGAAAAGCAGCGGGAAGGCGAAGCTGAAGAACAGGGCGATCCTGTTGCGCACCATCGACAGCAGGTACGCGCCGGCGGCGGCGTTCATGCGGCCACCAACGCCAGGTAGGCGTCTTCCAGCGTGGCGGTGCCGGTCTGTTCACGCAGACCAGCGGGGGTGCCGACAGCGACGATCTGTCCACGTTGGATGATCGCCACCCGGTCGCACAGGGTCTCGGCCTCGTCGAGATGGTGCGTGGTGCAGATGACGGTCCGATCGGACAAGCTCTTGAGTAGACCCCAGAGTTGCTTGCGCGCCAACGGGTCCAGCGCGGCGGTGGGCTCATCCAGGAACAACAGCTCGGGATCGTGGGTGAGCGCCGAGGCGATGGCCAAGCGCTGACGCTGACCGCCGGACAGCTTTTCGACCCGAGTGTCGGCGCTGTCGTCGAGGCCGACGAGCGTGAGGACTTCATCGGCCCGTGAGCGGGAAACCCGGTGCAGGGCGGCGACGCGGCGGAGGTGCTCGCGGGCGGTGTGCCGGGCGAAGAAGGCGGACGACTGGGTCTGAATGCCCAAGCGGCCCAACAGATCCAGGTCACGGGGCCAGGACGGCCGACCGAAGACCCGAACCGTGCCGGAGTCGGCGGGGCGCAGGCCCTCGATGATCTCCACCAGCGTCGACTTGCCGGCCCCGTTCGGGCCGAGCACCCCGAAGAACTCCCCCTCGCGCACCGACAGCGTGATGCCGTCGACCGCCTTCCTTGGCCCGTAACGCTTTGTCAGGCCCTCGACCTCGATGATCACGGTGGTTCCCCCCTTGGTCCGAGCAGGGCACGAAGGCCCTCGGTGTAGGCCTCGAACGCCCGCCGGCCGGCGGGCGTCAGGGCGACGTAGGTCACGGGCGTGCGCCGCTCGTGGGTCTTGCTGATCTCCACGTACGCCGCGTCCTCGAGCTTGCGCAGGTGCGTGGACAGGTTGCCGGCGGTCATGTCCAGAAGTTGTTGCAGCCGCGGGAAAGTCAGCCGGTCGCCGGAGGCGAGCGTGGACAGCGCGACCATCACCCGCAGCCGCGCCTGGGCGTGGATGACCGGGTCGAGCTCCGGCCACGGCTCGCTCATCCGCGCCGCCGGACCGTGTAGTACGCCGACAGCACCAGCATTCCGCCGCCACCGGCGAAGGCCAGCACCAGGAAGTTGCCGGGCACGCCGGCCAGCACGCTGCCGGCGGCCGAGACCAGCATCCAGACACCGAGCACGTACTGCGGCACGTCCCGCCACAGCATCCCGCCGGCCAGGTACATCAGGCCGGCCACCGCCAGCGAGCTGGAGGCCCACATCAGGCTCGTGACGTCCCATGACGGCTTGAGCTGCGCCTGCAACGCCGACTGCACGACCGAGTTCGCGGCGAAGGACAGCCCCCAGGCCGCGCCGTACATCGCACCGGCCGTGCGGGACGGGCCCCGCATCCCCTTCGAGGCCCGCACCCCCAGCACGATCGGCAACACAAGGGCGATCGCGCCGAGGACTCCCAGCACCACGCCGGCCACCGCCGCCGGCACGACGCCGTGCAGCGCCAGATACCAGCCGCCGAAGCCCAGCAGGTACGCCAGTCCCCAGGCAAACGTGATCAGCTCCGGCCGAACCCCCCGCCGCCGGCGCAGCTCTGCCCGCTGCCCCTCGATCAGCGCCAGCGACTCCGCCGGCGACAACTCGCCTTCGCCGTCCATCTGCCCACCCCCTCGCGATCGCCTGGGAACTTTGTAACACAAAGTGCCTCGCGTGGCAAAGAGCTTGGCGGAGGCAGCAGGGCGATGGGCCGTTTGCCGCGATGGCGCGAAAGAAGGCGTGGAACCGGGCGGTGACCCGCGAGTACGGTCGACAGCGGCCTGCCAGCCCGTGAAAGGACTGTCGAGCGATGGCGGACGAGCCCCGGCGCAGTGTGGTGCGCAGGCTGCTCAGCGTCCTGGCGACCTTCGACGCGGCGACGCCGACGCTGTCGTTGACCGAGATCGCGGCCCGCACGGAGCTGCCATTGCCGACGGCGCACCGGTTTCTGGCCGAGCTGACGACCGGGGGCTGGCTGGAAAGGCTGCCGGACGGGCGGTATCGGGTGGGGGCGAGGTTGTGGAAGCTGGGCGCGCTGGCGCCGAGCTACCGGAACCTGCGCGAACTGGCGCTGCCGTACATGCAAGACCTTCAGGACGCGACCAAGGAGAACGTGCAACTGGCGGTGCTGGACGGCCGGACGGCGTTGTGCGTGGAGAACATCGACGGCGGTGGATCGACGGCGGCGAAGACCCGGATCGGCGGCCGATTGCCGTTACATGCCACCGGAGCCGGCAAGGTGCTGCTGGCGGCGGCCGGCGCTGAGCTGCTGACGGCGTTGGCGGAGAAGGGATTCCGGCGCTTCACCCGGTACACGATCATCGAGCCGGGCCGGCTGGCCAGCACCCTGAAGACGGTGCGGGACGAGCGGATGGCCTACTCCCGCGAGGAAATGACGCTGGGCGCGTGCTCGGTGGCCTCGCCGGTGACGGCCGGCGGCAAGGTGGTCGCGGCGGTGTCGATCGTGACCACCGCGTCGGTGGACATCGACCGACTGGCCTTAGCGGTTCGCACCGCGGCCAGCGGCATCTCCAGGCAGACCACCAGGTTATGACCGGCTCAGCGCGCCCAGGCCGGAACGCAGGTAGTAGGCCCAGTAACCGAGATTGGCGCCGTAGCGGGACCGCAGTTTCTGGTGGTCGTGGTCGGGCCCGTAGACCTCGGTGACGGCGTCGGCGAAGGCGGGCATGGCCAGCGGCACGTGGTCCATCCGACCGAGGCCGCGCAGCAGGATCATGCCGGCGGAGAACTCGCCGACGCCGGTGATGGCCCGCAATGCCCGGTCGGCCTGGGGGTAGCTGGCGGTCCGGAGGTAGTCCTCGCCGATGTCGAGCAGACCGGCGACGAGGTTGGCCAGGTAGCGCCCCTTGCGTTCGTTGCGCACGAGGGCGGCCCATTCGGCGGCGGAGACGCCCTGAAGGTCGGTCAGCTCGGGAAAGGCGGTGAACTCCAGGCCGTCGTGGGAGATGCGACGGCCGAACTCCTCGACGATCCGACGCTTGTGGCTCAGCGAAACGGGTTGCGGAGTGCGCTGGGTGAGCACGGCCCAGACGCCGACCTCGGCCAGCGTGAGGAAGCGGACGTGGTGCAGGCCCCGCATGTCCTGGACCAGGCGGGCGTAGTCGGGGTGGTCGCCGGCGGCCTGGGCGTAGAACTCGGCCAGGTCGTCGGACAGGCTGAGGTAGTCGCTGATCTTGCGCAGAACCGGCCGGGTGTCAGTGCTGGGACGGTCGGAAAACAGCTGGTAGGCGACGCCGTCGGGATGCGGTGTCACGTGGAAGACGTACGCCTGGCCGTCGACGGCGACGGCCTTGGTGATGCTGTCCTCGGTCATCACCTGGTCCCCTCGGCAGGCGCCGAAGCCCTGCAGGAAACGGATCGAGGTGCGCAGGTCGAAGGGCTGGCAGGCGGGCAAGGTTCCGGTGTCCATGGCGACCACGCTAGGCGCCATGTAGGTCAGATCCTGTCCCATATAGTCGACGGCATGACGGACACGCCGGCCCGGCTGCTCAGGCTGCTGTCGCTGCTCCAGATGCCCCGCGAGTGGTCGGGCCGTGAGCTGGCCGAACGGCTGGGCGTCAGCCCGCGCACGATCCGCCGCGACATCGACCGGCTGCGCGAACTGGACTATCCGGTACAGGCGTCGATGGGGGCGGAGGGCGGCTACCGGCTGGCCGCCGGCCAGGCGATGCCGCCGCTGCTGCTGGACGACGAGGAGGCGGTGGCGATCGCGGTCGGTCTGCGCGCGGCGGCCGGCCAGGCGGTGGATGGCATCGAGGAGGCCTCGGTACGGGCGTTGGCCAAGCTGTCGCAGGTGCTGCCTTCCCGGCTGCGGCGGCGAGTTGAGGCGCTGAGCCTGGCCACGCAGGCGTTGCTCGGCTCGGACGGGCCGACGGTCGAGCCGGACGACCTGGCCGCGATCTCGGCGGCCATCGCCAGCGGCGAGCGGCTGCGGTTCCGCTACGGGGACCCGGATGTTGGCCGGCACGTGGAGCCGCACCGGCTGGTCGCCACGCAACGAAAGTGGTACCTGGTGGCGTGGGACCTGGACCGCGCGGACTGGCGGATCTTCCGCGTGGACCGGTTGCGGGTACCGAATCCGACCGGGGCCAAGGTCACGCCCCGCCAGCTGCCAGCAGCGGACGCGGCGGCCTACGTGTCGAGCAAGCTGTTCGGCCGCTCCCCCGGCTACCAAGCGGTGATCACGTTGCACGCACCGATCGAGGCGGTCCGCCGCCGGATGGGTGGCGTGAAAGCGGACCTGGTGGCGTTGGACGCCACCAACTGCCGACTTCGCGCCACGTCCGACTCGGTGCGCTGGATCGCCTTCCGGGTGCTCACGCTGGACTGCGACTTCACCGTGGAGCAGCCGGCCGAGCTGCGGGACTACCTGCGCACACTGAGCGCGAGGACGGCTCGGGCCGCCGGCACGGCCGGATAACCGGACAGGCCGTTGACCGAATCGGTTCAGCTTGCAAGGATTACGCCTGCCTCCGCCAGAGTGACGCTTCCGGAGGTGTACCCATGATCCGGTTCCCAGCACTGCTGGGCTCGGTGGCGCTGGCCGTGACCTGCCTGGCCGCGCCCGCGGCCCAGGCGGCGACGCAGGCCGGGCCGGCGGTCACGGTCGGCCAGGCCACCAGCGGCCATGTCGGCCAGGACTTCGCCGGTTTCAGCTACGAGAAGGACCGCGTCGGCGCGGGCATGTTCGACGCCAAGGACACCGACCTGGTGCGGCTGTTCCGGCTGCTTGGCCCGAACTCGCTGCGCATCGGGGCCAACCTGGTCGACCTGACGCCGTGGAACCCGACCGGGGCCGGCGGCTCGGCCACCGAGGTGGCCCCGCCGGACGTGCGGAAACTGGCCGGTTTCGTCAAGGCGACCGGCTGGCACGTGATCTACGGCCTCAACCTCAAGACCGGCACGCCGGCGCTCGCGGCCGACGAGGCGGCGGTGGCGGCCGAGGCGCTTGGCAGCAGCCTGACCGCGTTCGAGATCGGCAACGAGCCGAACTTCTACCGCACCGAGGCGGCCTACGAGGCCTCGTACGAGTCGTTCGTCTCGGCCATCAAGGCCAAGGTGCCGAACGCCGTGTTCGACGGCCCCGGCGTGACCAACGGCCAGAACGCGTGGCTGACCCCGTTCTCCACCAAGGAGAAGGCCAACGGGCTGAAGGTGCTCACCATGCACAGCTACATCGGCGACATGACCACGGGCACCATCGACGGCATGCTCGCCTCGAACGGCAAGGGCTACGAGGACAAGGACGAGACCGCGCTGCAGAACGCCAAGGCGGCCAACCAGATCCCGCAGTGGCGGATGAGCGAGGCCAACTCCTACTACCACGGCGGCACCGCGGGCGTGAGCAACGTGCAGGCGGCTTCGCTGTGGTCGCTGGACTTCATGTACGGCATCGCGGCGCACAACGGTGACGGCGTGAACTTCCACGGCGGCACCTCGACCCAGTGGCCGCTGAACTACTCGCCGATCAAGTACGACGGCCTGGCCCCGGTGGGCGTGCAGGGCGTGTTCTACGGCGAGCTGCTGTGGACGCTGGCCGGCGCGGGCGCACTGCACCCGGCGACCGTCACGGGCGCGGCTAACGTGACCGCGTGGGGCATCGGCAACAACGTCATCGTCAACAACAAGAGCACCTCGGCGCAGACGTTCACGGTGACGCTGCGCTCGGCGGCGATGATGGCCACCGAGTACGTGCTGACCGCGCCGACGCTGGACTCCACGGCGATCACCCTCGCCGGCTCGGGCGTGGACAAGAGCGGCTCGTTCCGTCCGGCACCGAAGCTGATCGGCGTGCACGGCCACACGGCGACGATCACCGTGCCGGCCGGTAGCGCCGCGCTGCTGAAGACCGTCTGATTCACTGCCACATGCGCTTCCCATTTGCGTCTCCGCGGCAAGTGGGAAGCGCATGTGCGGCATCAGGACACTGCGCCGCGGATGATGCCGCGCAGCCAGCGCTGTGCGGGATCGGCGTCCAGGCGGGCGTGCCACATCATGGTGACCTCCACCTCCGGCAGGCCACCGGGAACGGGAAACGACCGCACACCAACGGTTTCCCCGTACATGGCGGCCAGCCGTGACGGCACCATGCCGATCAACCCGCTCGACGCCACCAGATGCAGGGCCACCACGAAGGTCGGCACCACGGCGGCGACATGTCGTTGCCGCCCAACGGCTTCCAGCACGTCGTCGAGCGGGCCGCGGGAGCGGCCCCGGCGGGACGCCGAGACGTGCGGATGCCGGCACAGCTGGGCCAGAGTCGGCCGGCGGCTCAACGTGCTGTCCGCCCGGACGACGCCGACCAGGTGTTCCCGGTACAGCGCGGCGGTGCGGATGTCCGGGGCCAGGTCGTCGACCACACCGATGTCGATGTCGATGGAGCCGTCGCGCAGGGCCTCGGTGGTCTCGCTGCCCTCGGCGACGAAGCGCAGGACCACGCCGGGCGCGACGGCGGCGACGGCGTCCATCACCGCCGTGACAAGCGTGGCGGCGACACCATCGTTGATACGCAAGGTGAAAGTCCGCTTGAGGTCGGCGACCGAGACCTCGCGGTCGGCGCTGATCAGGGCGGCCGCCTCGTCGAGCAGGGACCGCACCCGGGGCGCGGCGCGCAGCGCGAAGGGTGTCGGGGCCATGCCGCGCCCGGCCCGCACCAGGATCGGGTCGTCCATGGCCCGCCGCAGCCGGCCCAATGCCCGGCTGGTCGCCGGGATGGACAGGTGCAGGCGCTCGGCCGCGCCCGTCACACTGCCTTCCTGGAGCAACGCGTCGAACACCCGCAGCAGATTCAGGTCGAGCTCCATAGTTGCAGCGTACGCAACTGTGCCTTGCCATTTTTGCGTGGCACGACTATCCGGAGCGCTCCTAGCGTTGGTGACACGACAACGAAGGAGGGCCACCATGCCGAACACCGGTGACCAACTCGCGGTGGTCAGCCAGGGCGCCGCCACCGTCACCCTGCTGGACGCCGTCGACCACGGCGTGCGGACGGTGCTGACCGTGCCGGCCCAGCCGCACGAGCTGCTGTTCGACGCCGAGCACCGCCTGCTGTACTGCACCAACACGTATCACGACGGCTACTACGACAAGAACGCCGGCCGCAACCATCAGCTCACCGTGATCGACCCGGACACCGGGCAGATCGTCGAGGTGCTGGACCTGTCGCCCGAGCACGGCCCGCATGGGCTCGCACTGGACGCGGCCCGAAATCTGCTCTACGTCAGCGTCGAGGCCGGGCCGGCCGGCACCGGCGGGGTGGTCGTGTTGGATACCGTCAGCCGGCGCGTGCTGCGGCGGATCGACACGCTGGCCCCTGGTCCGCACTGGTTCGCCATCAACGGGGAACTCGGTTACGCCACCAACAAAGAAGCCCCGTACGTCACGGTCGTCGAGCTGGCCACCGGCGCACTGGTCGACAAGATCGCCGTGCCGGGGAGCGAGGGCATCGCGGTCAGCCCGGACGGCTCGACCATCGCCGTGGCCGCGCCGAAGGCCAGCACTCCCGACGCGGAGCCGGGAGTGCGGCTGATCGACGCCAGGACCGGCACGATCGTGCGGACGCTGCCGACCGAGCGGTTCGTGATCCCGGTGCACTGGACGTCGAACGGCCTGCTGCTGGCCGGCGAGCTCGGGCCGAACGGCGTCGCGTTCGGCCCGAACCAGCAGTCCGACGGGCGGTTGACGGTGTGGGCCGGCCCGTCGCCGACCACCGTCGAGCCGGTCGGCTCGGCCCCAGCCGGTGCCGGCGCGCTCACCCTGACGTCCTCACCCAAGGGCGATCGGGCCTATCTGGCCGGCATTTTCGACTCCACGGTGACCGTGGTCGACCTGACCGTGCCGACCCGGCCGGCCGTGCTGGACACCCTGGCCATCCCACGCGCCGGCATCGCCGGCGCGCACGGATTGGCTTATGTCCCAGCAGTCTGACGCAGCGACAGTTCCGCCCCGGCCCAGCGGGACCGGAACATGCGGTCGCTGGAGACGGCCACCACAGCCCCGGCGTAGTGCTCCAGGGCGA
>DATJJB010000865.1:0-10372 GCA_035492655.1 Kutzneria sp.
GTCGATGCCGCCGGAGTAGTAGACGCCGAACCGCAGCCCAGCGGCGCGAGCGGCGCCGGCCAGCTCGGCGACGAGATCACGCCGAGGCCCGCGGTGCACGGTGTTGCGGGAGCCGGTGCCAGGTGCGTCCCACAGCGTGATTCCGTCATGGTGCTTGGTCGTCGGAATGACATACCGAGCGCCGGCCCGGGCGAACAGCGCGGACAGATCCGCGGGGTCGAACAGGTCGGCGTGCCAGGCGTCGAGAAAGTCGTCGTACGGCCGGCCGCCGTGCACCGACTGGTGGTGCAGATAGGCCGGGCTGCCCTCGATCTGGCTGGTGTTCCAGTACCACTCGGCGTACGGGCAGTGGCTGAACCAGTAGGTCGAGTCGAACGTGCCGAGCTCGCCGATCGGCTCCGCCCACGCCGGCACCGAATAGGCGCCCCAGTGCAGGAAGATGCCGAACTTGGCGTCACGAAACCAGGTCACCCGCGGATCGCCCCCTCGGTCGCGCCGGCGATGAAGCCCCGGGCGAACAGCGCGAACACGGCGACCATCGGCACCGAGGCCATCAGCACACCGGCCATCACCATGCTGTAGTCGGTGTTGTGGCCGACGTTGAGCTGGGCCAGCGCGACCTGGAGGGTCAGCCGGTTCGGGTCGGTGAGCACGATCAACGGCCAGATGTAGTCGTTCCAGGCGTTGACGAACGCGTAGATGGACAGGAACGACAGCGCCGGCCGCATCAGCGGCACCGCGACGTTCCAGTACTGCCGGAAGAAGCCGCAGCCGTCGATACGAGCCGCGTCCAACAGTTCGTCGGGCACGCCACCGCTGATGTACTGGCGCATCCAGAAGATGCCGAACGCGTTGGCCAACGCCGGCGGCACCAGCGCCTGGAGCGTGCCGACCCAGCCGATCTGGGACATGATGATGAACTGCGGCAACGTGCCCAGCTGCAACGGCAGCATCATGAACACCAGCAACAGTCCAAAGAGGATTCGCCGGCCGGGGAAGTCGAACTTGGCGAACGCGAAAGCCGCCAACGAGTCGATGAACACCACCAGGAAGGTGGTGATCGTGGCGACGATCAGCGTGTTCAGCATCGAGCCGAAGAAGTCGATGGTGGACAGCACGTTGCCGATGTTGTCCAGCAGGTGCGAGCCGGGCGTGAACTTGGGCGGGCTGTGGTAGATGTCCGTGGTCGTGTTGGTGGCCATGATGACCGTCCACACGAACGGGAACACCGAGATCAGCACGGCCGCGAGCAGGATCGCGTGCGTGCCCCAGCGACGGGTCATTCCTTCCTCCCGCGTTGCACCAGCCACCAGTTGAGCACGACCAGCACGAGGATGAGCAGGAAGAACGCCCACACGATCGCGGCGCCGTAGCCGTAGTCGTTGTTCATGAACGCTTCCTGGTAGAAGTACAGCAGCGTGGTCAGGCCGGCCTGACCGGGCCCGCCGAGGGCGGCGTTGGCCGCGTTGGTGCCGAACAGCACCTGCGGCTCGCTGAAGCTCTGCAACCCGTTGATGGTGGAGATCACCACGGTGAACAGGATGATCGGCCGCAGCATCGGCAGCGTGACGGAGAAGAACGCGCGCACCGGCCCGGCCCCGTCGATCCGGGCCGCCTCGTGCACCTCCGGCGGGATGGCCTGCAGCCCGGCCAGGTAGATGATCATGTTGTAGCCGGTCCACATCCACGTCATCAGCAGCGCGATGACCACCTTGATCAGCCACGGGTTGCTCAGCCAGGCGACCGGCGGGATGCCGACCGTGCCGAGGATGGCGTTGACCAGCCCGAAGTTGTTGCTGAACACCGCGCCGAAGAAGATGGTCACGGCCACGATCGACGTGACGTTGGGCAGGAACAACGCGATCCGGTAGAAGCCCTTGAACCGCTTGACCGAATGCACCAGCGCGGCCAGCACCAACGCGCCGAACAGCGTCGGCACGGTGGACAGCACCCAGATGGCCAGCGTGTTGCGCACCGAAAGCCAGAACACCGGGTCCTTGAGCAGGAAGCCGAACTGCTGGAACCCGACGAAGTCCATCTCGCTCAGGCCGTCCCAGTGCTGGAAGGCCAGGAACAGCGAGAAGAACACCGGGAACAGCGAGGACACCGCGAAGACCAGGTAGAACGGCGAGATGGCCAGATACTGCCGCCAGTACGTGAGCACACCTCGCTTCGCCGGCCGCGGCGCCGACGGGGGCGGCGTGCGCCGGGGGCGGAACCGCGCGGGCGCCGTCCGAGTGGCCAAGCTCAGCTCACCCCCTGCCGCTGGGCGATCTGCTTGGCCTGGCTCACCGCGTCGGTCCAGGCCGCGTCGGGCGACTTGCCGCTGGACTCGACGTTGGTCAGCTCGGTCCGGTACGGGGCCATCACGGCCGCGTCGGCCGGGGCCTCGTAGCTGATCGGGATGGCCTGCGCGGCCGGCCCGAACACGTCGATGGTGCTCTGCCCGCCGAAGTACGGGTCGCCGGCGGTCATCGCCGGCAGCTGGTAGGCGGCCGGCGCGGCCGGGAACAGCGCCGCGTCGGTGAAGCCGCGCACGTCGTTCGCCGGGCTCAGGATCCAGCTGATGATCTTGAACGCCTGTTCGGGATTGCGGCATTGCCTTGGCAGCGCGAGGAACGAGCCGCCGTCGTTGGCCGGCCCGCCGGGCATCGGGGCCACCCGCCACTTGCCCTTGAGATCCGGCGCGGCCTGCTCGATGTCCAGCGCGTGCCAGGCCGCCCCGAGCTCGATGCCCAGCGTGCCGGTGGCGATCGCCGCGTTCCAGCTGGCGTCGTCGACCTTGCCGTCCAACCCGGCCGTGAAGCCCTTCACCGCCGTGTTCCACGCGGCGCGGATGTGGTCCTGGTCGCCGATGAAGTGGTTGTTCTCGTCGACGAAACGCTTGGTGCCCTGGTTGATCACGATGCTGAACAGCTCGGGCAGGTTGCGGATCGGGAAGGACTTCGGCACGGCCTGGTGCAGCTTGGCGCCGACGGCGAAGAAGTCGTCCCAGGTCTTGACCTTCTCGGCCACCTGCTTCGGGTCGGTCGGCAGCCCGGCCTGCTCGAACAGGTCGACCCGGTAGTACATGCCGGTCGGCCCGATGTCGATCGGGAAGCCGAGCTGCTTGCCGTCCGGCGTCTGCGCCCGCTTGACCTTCCACGCCAGGTACTGCGACGAGATGTCCTTGAATCCCAAAGTGTTGAGGTCGAGGAACTTGCTGGCGCTGGGAATGAACGAGGCCATGTCCTCGCCCTTGATGCCGGTGATGTCCGGCACCGACGAGCCGCCGGCGGCCAGCGTGGTGACCAGCTTCTGCTTGAAGTCACCGCCGACCGAGTTGGCGGTGAGCGTGATGTCCTTGGCGAACTGGGTCTTGGCGTCGGCCACGACCTTGTCGCTCAGGCCACCGCCCCAGTACCACAGCGTCAGGTCCTTGCCGTTGGCGGCGGCGGAGCCGGAGCTGCCGCAGGCGGCGGAGAATCCGGCGGCCATGGCGGTCAGCGCGGAGGCCTGGATGAATCGTCTGCGGGAGAGTTCCATGGGATCGCTCCTAGGAGTGCGGGAGGAAGGCGTAGTTCTCAAGACGCCGCCAGGGCTCCAGGTCGGACCAGCGGGGCGCGGAGGCGGCGCCGCCGATCCGTCGCACGGACAGCGCGGCGACCAGGGTGGCGAAGCGGAGCCGGTCGGCCAGCGGCAGGCCGGCCAGGGTGGCGTGGACCAGGGCCGCGCCGAAGACGTCGCCGGCGCCGGTGGTGTCGACGGCGTCCACCTCGACAGCGGGCACGGTGGCGGACTCGCCAGTGGTGCCGTCGATGGCCATGGCGCCGTCGGCGCCGCACGTGACCACGGCGAGCGGCACCAGCTCGGCCAGTTTGCTCAGTGCGACAACGGGATCATCGGTCGCGGTATAGGCCATGGCCTCACGGTCGTTGGTCAGGAACGCGTGACAACCCGGCAGCTGGGCCAGGATCGCCTCGCGGTGTTTCTCGGCTTCCTCCCAGCCGGCGGCGGCGAACACCAGCGTCTCCTGGGCGGCGGCCTTGCCGATCCAGGCCTGTGGCTGGGCCGCGAGATGCGCGACAGCGGCCCGGGCCGGCGGCGGTGTGTCGATCAGGTCGTCGGGGGACAGCGGCGGCGCGGAGCCGTGCGTGATCAGGGCGCGGTCGCCGCCGTACGCGAGGGACACGGTCAGCGGCATCGGCCAGTCCGGGATCCGCCGGGACAGGGTGAGGTCGACGCCCTCCGCTTCGAGCTCTCGCCGGCAGAGGTCGCCGGTCACGTCGTCGCCGATCGCCGCGGCCAGCGAGGTGCTTGACCCGAGCCGGGCCAGCGCCACCGCGAAGTTGGCGATGCCGCCCGGGCTGGTGCCGCGTTCGCCGGCCCAGACCTCGGTGCCGGCGGCCGGCGCGGCGGGCAGCCCGGCGAAGCCGATGTCGTAGAAGAGCAGGCCCGACAGGAACACGTCGGGGACCGCCGCTGGTGTCGCCACGCCGCAACCTTCTGTCCGCTCGAAGTTGAGCTAGAGAGTGCACCGCGTGCACGAGAATGGCAATACCTGCGTGACTTTGAGCGAGTTTGCAGAGTAGGGTCCGACTGTGCTTCCCGCCCGACGACACGAGTTGATCCTGCGCGCACTGCGCTCGGAGGGCCCCTGCACGGTCACCGTGCTGGCCGACCTGCTGGGCGCGAGCCAGGCGACGATCCGCCGCGACCTGCTGCAACTGGAGGACGAGGGCCTGCTCCGGCGGGTCTTCGGTGGCGCGGTCCCGGTCAACGGCCACGACGACCCCTTCGCCGACGTCGCCGACGTGCGCGTGGAGGCGAAGGACGCCGTCGCCGCCCGCTGCGCATCGATGGTGCGCGACGGCCAGACCGTGCTGCTGGACATCGGCACCACCGCGCACCGCATCGCCCGCCACCTGCGCGGGCGGGCGCTGACCGTGATCACCAGCAATCTCGCCGTCTACGAGGAACTGGCGGAGGACAAGGAGATCCAGCTCATCTTGTTGGGCGGCGTGGTCCGTCGCGACTACCGCTCGCTGGTCGGCTTCCTCACCGAGGACAACCTGCGCCAGGTGCACGCCGACGTCCTGTTCCTCGGCACCAGCGGCATCCGGCCGGACGGCCACGTGCTCGACACCACCGCCGTCGAGGTGCCGGTGAAGCGGGCGATGATCGCCGCGGCGGAGAAGACTGTGCTGGCCGCCGACGCCGGGAAGTTCCCCGGCACCGGCATGGCCCGCGTGTGCGGGCCGGAGGATCTCGACGTCGTGGTGACGAACGCGGCCGCCGATCCGGCGACCCGCGCCGCGCTGCGCGAGGCTGGGGTGGAGGTCGTGACGGTATGAGGCTGACGATCCTGGGCGGGGGTGGCTTTCGGGTCCCCCTCGTCTACCGGGCGCTGCTGGCCGATCGGGGCAAGGGGCGGGTCACCCACGTGACCCTGCACGACCTCGATCCGCGCCGGCTGGACGCCATCGTGAAGGTGCTGCGCGAGCAGGCGTCCGGGTACGAGGACGCGCCGGCGGTGGACGTGACGACCGACCTGGACGCGGCGGTGACCGGGGCGGACTTCGTGTTTTCAGCCATTCGCGTCGGCGGATTGGCCGGGCGCGCGACCGATGAGCGGGTGGCGCTGGAGCTGGGCGTTCTCGGTCAGGAGACGGTCGGGGCGGGTGGTATCGCGTACGGGCTGCGGACGATTCCGGTCGCGGTGGACATCGCGCGGCGGATCGCCCGGCTGGCCCCGGACGCGTGGGTCATCAACTTCACCAACCCGGCTGGCATGGTCACCGAGGCGATGTCCGCCTATCTGGGCGACCGGGTGATCGGGATCTGCGACTCCCCGGTCGGGCTGGGCCGCCGCGCGGCACGGGCCTTGGGGGTGGATCCGGAGCGGGCGTGGTTCGACTACTCGGGGTTGAACCACCTGGGCTGGCTGCGGGCGATCCAGGTGGACGGCGTGGACGTGCTGCCGCGGCTGTTGGCCGATGAGGCGGCGCTGACGTCGTTCGAGGAGGGCAAGCTCTTCGGCGCGGAATGGCTGCGCACATTGGGCTCGCTGCCCAACGAATACCTGCACTACTACTACTTCAACCGTGAGGCGGTGGCCGGCGCTACTTCGGCTTCGCAGACTCGCGGTGCGTTCCTGCTGGAGCAGCAGTCGCGGTTCTACTCGCGGATGGAGGCCGCGGGGACGCCGCCGTTCGAGACGTGGGACGCAACGCGGCTGGAGCGCGAAGTGACGTATATGGCCGAGAACCGCGAGGCGGTGGACGCCGGCGAGCGCAACTCGTGCGACCTGGATTCCGGCGGGTACGAGAACGTCGCGTTGGCGTTGATGCGGGCGATCGCGTTGGACGAGCGGACGACGTTGATCCTGAACGTCCGCGGGCGGGGCGTGTTGCGGCCGTTGGACGACTCCGCGGTGATCGAGACGAACTGTCACGTGGACGCGAACGGGGCCCGGCCGGTTTCCGGGCTGCCGCTGGCCGATCATTCTGTCGGGCTGGTGACGGCGGTGAAGTCCGTTGAGCGGGACGTGATTTCTGCGGCTTCCAGTGGTTCTCGGGCGGCTGCGTTGCGGGCGTTTGCCTTGCATCCGCTGGTGGATTCGGTGGCTGTCGCGCGGCGGTTGCTCGACGGATATCTCACCCATGCCCCAGGTCTCGACTACCTTCAGGCGGACACCCGTGTTTGACGACCGCAAGCAGGTCGAGGCGCGCCTCGATCGTGTTCTCCAGCAACGTATTCGGCCGGCGGTGTACGGGCCTTCGGTGCCGTTGACGGTGACCGCGTGGCACGTGCCGGATGAGCCGGTTCCGGTGGCTGAGGCGTTGGGCGCGTCGTATGTGCCGTTCGCGGTGGGGGAGCGGTGGGGTCGGCCGTGGTCGACGACATGGTTCCGTGTGGTCGGGGACGTGCCGGCATCGTGGGCGGGACAGCGGGTTGAGGCCGTGTTCGACTTGGGGTTCATCGGGGATTGGCCTGGTGGGCAGGCCGAGGCGTTGGTGTACTCCGCTTCGGGTGAGCCGGTGAAGGGGATCGAGCCGCGGAACCAGTACGTGCCGGTGGCTGATGCCGGTCGGGTCGAGCTGTTCCTTGAGGCGGCCGGTAATCCGGACATCCTGGCCAACGGCTTCATTCCGACGCCGTTGGGCGACAAGCTGACCGCGCCGGCGGATCCGCTGTACGTCTTTGGGCGGGCTGATCTGGCGGTGTTGAACTCCGATGTCTGGCATCTGGTGCTGGACGTCGAGGTCGCGTCGGAGCTGATGCGGGAGTTGAGCGAGCACGACAGCCGTCGGCACGAGCTTTTGCGTGCGCTGGAACGGATGTTGGACGCGCTGGATATCGCGGACGTGGTGGGGACGGCGGGTGCGGCTCGGGCCGAGTTGGTGGACGTGTTGTCCCGGCCGGCACATGCCAGTGCGCACACGCTGTCGTCGGTGGGGCACGCGCATATCGACAGCGCGTGGTTGTGGCCGCTGCGGGAGACGGTTCGTAAGACGGGGCGGACGTTCTCCAACGTGACGGCGTTGGCCAAGGACTATCCGGAGTTCGTGTTCGCCTGTTCGCAGGCGCAGCAGTACGCCTGGGCGAAAGAACACCACCCGGCGGTGTATGCGCGTATGCAGGAGGCGGCGAAGGCCGGCAACTGGGTACCCGTGGGCGGTATGTGGGTCGAGGCCGACGGCAACCTGCCCGGCGGCGAGGCGCTGGCCCGACAACTGGTGCACGGCAAGCGGTTCTTCCTCGACGAGTTCGACGTCGAATGCGAAGGCGTGTGGCTGCCGGACTCGTTCGGCTACACGGCGGCGTACCCGCAGCTGGCGCGGCTGGCCGGGATGAAGTGGTTCCTGACGCAGAAGATCTCGTGGAACCAGACCAACAAGATGCCGCACCACACGTTCCGCTGGGAAGGCATCGACGGCAGCCGGATCTTCACGCATTTCCCGCCGGTGGACACGTACAACGCGGTGTTCTCCGGTGAAGAGCTGGCCCATGCGGCGCGGAACTACGCTGACAAGGGTGGCGGCACGCGGTCGCTGGTGCCGTTCGGGCACGGCGACGGCGGTGGCGGGCCTACCCGGGAGATGATGGAGAAGGCGCGGCGGCTTCGGGATCTGGAGGGGTCGCCTCGGGTCGTGGTGCAGGACCCGAATGTGTTCTTCCGTGAGGCGGAGGCGGAATATCCCGACGCGCCGGTGTGGTCGGGGGAGTTGTACCTGGAGCTGCACCGGGCCACGTACACGAGCCAGGCGCGGACGAAGTCGGGGAACCGGCGAAGCGAGCACCTGCTGCGAGAAGCCGAGTTGTGGGCGGCGACGGCGGCTGTGCGGGCGGGGTTCGCGTATCCGTACGAGCAGTTGGACCGGTTGTGGAAGACGGTGCTGCTGCACCAGTTCCACGACATTCTGCCGGGGAGTTCGATCGCCTGGGTGCACCGTGAGGCTGAGGCCACGTATGCGCGGGTGGCTTCTGAGCTGCGGGAGATCGTGGCGGCTGCCGGGAAGGCGTTGGCCGGGGCCGGGGATGTGCCGTGGGTGTTGAACGCGGGGCCTCGGCGGCGGGTCGAGGTTGTTGCGGTGCCGGGGGAAATGGGGGTTGAGGGGCAGCCGTTGTCCGATGGGACGGTGGCTGTGCTGGCTTCGGTTGAGGGGTCTTCGGCTGGGCCGTTGGTGGCTGCTGTTCCGGACGCTGATGTCGTTGTCGGGGAACGGGTGCTGGAGAACGGGCTCGTTCGGGTCGTGTTCGACGAGGACGGGATGTTCTCGTCGGTTCACGACCTGGTCGAGGACCGGGAGGTGTTGGCGCCGGGGGAGCGGGGGAACCTGCTGCGACTGCACACCGACTTCCCGAACCAGTGGGACGCCTGGGACATCGACAAGCACTATCGACACCAGTTCGTCGACCTGACGGAGGTCGAGTCGATCGAGGTGGTGGAGCGGGGGCCGCTGGTGGGGGCGGTTCGGGTGTCTCGGCGGTTCGGCGATTCGTCGGTGGTGCAGACGATTCGGCTGCGGGCCGGATCGGCGCGGATCGACATCGAGACGGAGATCGACTGGCACGAGCGGGAGAAGATTCTGAAGGCGGCGTTCCCGCTGGACGTGCACGCCGACCGGTCGGCGGCGGAGATCCAGTTCGGGCACGTTTTCCGGCCTACGCACACGAACACCAGCTGGGAAGCGGCACGGTTCGAGGTGTTCTGCCACCGGTGGGTGCACGTCGGCGAGCCGGGGTACGGGGTCGCGGTGCTGAACGACTCCACGTACGGGCACGACGTGGGGCGGGAGGCGCGTGAAGACGGCGGGACCACGACGACGTTGCGGTTGAGCTTGGTGCGGGCCCCGAGGTGTCCCGATCCGGAGGCGGATCAGGGGGTGCACCGGATGACGTACTCGCTGCTGCCGGGGGCGGAGATCGCTGATGCGGTGGAGGGCGGGTACGCGGTGAACCTGCCGTTGCGGGTGGTCGCCGGGGGTGACGGCGGCGTGGGTTCGGCGCCGTTGGTTGCGGTGGAGGGACGGAAGGTGGTGATCGAGTCGGTGAAGTTGGCTGACGATCGGTCGGGGGATGTGGTGGTTCGGTTGTACGAGTCGGCTGGGGGACGGGCTGCCGGAACGGTGTTGCGGGCGGGGTTCGGGGTTGGGAAGGCTGAGGTGGTGGATCTGTTGGAGCGGCCGGTCGGGCAGGAGTTGGGGGTAGCGGCGGACGGGTCGGTTCGAATGGGGTTGAGGCCGTTTCAGGTGATGACTGTTCGGTTGACGCCTGTGGGGTGAGGGATGGTTTTTTTGGGGGGCACCGACCCAAACCCGGCCCGCGAAACCTTCGAACCAGCGTTCGGGGTTGGGTTGAGGTTTGGAATGGGGGTAGGTGGGGTTGGGTGGGTGGATCGTGGTTTGGGTGGGGGTTGGGTTTGGTGGGGTGGTGTGGCGTTTGGGGTGGGGAAGTAATGGGGGTATGGGTCGATTTGGTGTGGAGCCTCTGAGCGATGGCGCGAAGGGCTAAAAGCGGGCAGGACGAGCCTGCCCTTCGCTTGACAATTGTACGCCATCGCTCCCCTCCACACAAAATCGACCCAATGTGTGGAATTGGCGATCGGCGGCGGACGGGAATGGCGGTGGTGCTTTTTGTCTTTTGTTTCCCGTATTTCGGTGCCGTGGGTTAGTGGCGGGTGGGGTGGGTGGTGTGGTGGCGGCCCATGGGGGTGGTCCAGTGGGTGGTGCCGTCCGCATCCCTGGTCACTGTGTAGTTGTCGTGTTTGCGGTGGTGGTGCCAGGTGCAGAGGCCTTGCAGGTTGGTGGGGGTGGTGTCGCCCTGGGGCCAGGGGGTGATGTGGTCGTGTTCTTGGATGGGGTGGGTGCAGCCTGGTGCGGTGCAGGTG
>DATJJB010000866.1:0-2616 GCA_035492655.1 Kutzneria sp.
TGCAGCCGGCCGAGTTCGGCAAGCTGTTCATCGTCAGCTTCTTCGCCGCCTACCTGCACGCGACCCGGGACACCCTGGCGCTGGCCAGCCGCAAGGTGCTCGGGGTGTGGATCCCGCGCGGCCGGGACATGGGCCCGCTGGCGGTCTGCTGGGCGTTCGCGATGCTGGTGCTGATCCGGGAGACCGACCTCGGCGTCTCGCTGATGTTCTTCGGCGTCTTCGTGGTCATGCTCTACCTGGCCACCGAGCGGGCCAGCTGGCTGATCTTCGGCATCCTGATGTTCGTGATCGGCGCGGCGCTGGTGGCCATGCTCTTCTCGCACGTGCAGGTGCGCTTCGACTCCTGGCTCGACCCGTTCGGCGACGTCACCGGCAACTCTCGGCAGACCGCGCAGTCGCTCTACGCGTTCGCCAACGGCGGGCTGTTCGGCACCGGGCTCGACCAGGGTTACCCGTACCTGGTCGGCTTCGCCAACAACGCCGACTTCATTCTGGACAGCGTGGGCGAGGAGTTCGGCCTCGTCGGGCTCACCGGCCTGCTGGTCGCCTACGCGCTGTTCACCGCGCGCGGCCTCAAGACGGCGCTGCTGGTGCGCGACCCCTACGGCAAGCTGTTCGCCAGCGGACTCGCGGTGGTCTTCGCCCTGCAGGTGTTCATCACCGCGGGCGGCGTGATGCGGGTGATCCCGCTGACCGGACTGCCGATGCCGTTCCTGGCCTACGGCGGTTCCGCGCTGCTGGCCAACTGGGTGCTGGTGGCCCTGCTGCTGCGGCTGTCCGACGCGGCGCGCCGGCCGCTGCCTCCGGCGCTTCCGCTCACCGCCCCGCCCAGCGTGCTCGACCCGCGCACTCCCGGAGACAACAACCGCGGCTACGGCCAGAACGAGGCGGTGAAGGCGTGAACCGACCGATCAAGAAGGTGGCGATCTTCTGCTTCGCCCTGTTCGCGGTGCTGTTCCTGGACGGCAACTGGATCCAGGTGGTGAAGGCGGGCTCCTACTCGGCGCACGGCGACAACTTCCGCAACACGATCTACAACTACACGGTCCAGCGCGGCGACATCATCGTCGGCAGCACCGACGTCGCTTCCTCGAAGGCCACCAGCAGTGCCCAGATGAAGTACCAGCGGGTCTACTCCAAGGGCCCCGAGTACGCGCCGATCACCGGGTACTTCTCCTCGAACTTCGGCAACGCCAACCTCGAGCAGTTCGAGAACACGCTGCTCAACGGCAAGGACACCCGGCTGGCCACGCAGAACTTCCTGCGTAAGGCCGAGGGCAAGGACACCTCCGGCGGCTCCGTGGTCACCACGATCAACCCCGCCGCCCAGGACGCCGCGTACAACGGCCTGCTGAGCACGCTGAGCAAGGAGGGCCAGGGCGCGGTCGCCGCGATCGACCCGAAGACGGGAGCCATCCTGGCCCTCGCCTCGGCACCGAGCTACGACCCGAACCAGCTGGCCTCGCCCAGCGGCACGGTGCAGAACAACTACGCGACCCAGCTGAACAACAACCCGCTGCAGCCGAAGCTGGACCAGGCGCTGAACCAGACCTACCCGCCGGGCTCGACGTTCAAGATAGTCACCTCGGCGACGGCGCTGACCGACGGGATCGACGGCCAGACGGTCACCCCGAACAGCGCGATCGACGGCGCACCGCTGGACGTGCTGTCGCTGCCGCAGTCGACCTCGGAGATCCACAACTCCGGTGGCGAGACCTGCGTCAGCAACGTCCTGCAGGAGGCGTTCGCGCAGTCGTGCAACACCGTCTACGGCTACGTCGGCATGAAGCTCGGCGCGCAGAACGTGCAGAACATGGCGCAGGCGTTCGGCTTCAACCGGACCGGCCCGACCGTGCCGATGCCGACCGCGACCTCGGTGTTCCCGTCGAATCTGAACCAGGCGCAGCTGGCGCAGTCCTCGATCGGGCAGTTCGACGTGACGATGACGCCGCTGGAGGGCGCGATGATGGCCTCCGCGGTGGCGAACGGCGGCACCATCGAGGCGCCGTACCTGATCGCCAAGCAGCTCGACACCAAGGGGAACGTGCTCGCCTCGGCCTCGCCGTCGCAGCTCTACTCCCCGATCTCGAGCTCGGTGGCCGGCGAGCTGTCTACGATGATGCAGGACGTCGTCACGAACGGCACCGCAACCGCGCTGCAGAACATCGGCGTCTCTGTCGCTGCGAAGACCGGCACCGCCGAGCGCGGCGCCGGGCAGAACCCGGTGGCCTGGATGGTCGCGTATGCTCCCGCGGACAACCCGAAGATCGCGGTGGCCGTGATGATCGCGGATAACGACGTACAGCCGAGCGACGCGTTCGGCAACAGCCTGGCCGGTCCGATCGCCGCCGCGGTGATCAAGGCGGAGCTGGGACTGAGCTGATCGACGACACCGGGCGGCCGGGTACCGCCCGGGGCGGGGCACGGGCTTCGGCGTGCTCCGCCCGGCACCGGTACACTTCGCCCGATGGCAGTAATGGCTGGAAGGCCGGGGAAGGGCTGAATGATGGAAGAGCCGCGTCGCCTGGGCAACAGGTACGAGCTCGGCGCGGTCCTGGGCCGGGGTGGAATGGCCGAGGTCTACATGGCCAGGGACATCCGGCTCGGCCGGGCCGT
>DATJJB010000867.1:0-14067 GCA_035492655.1 Kutzneria sp.
TAGCGGATCAGCATGTCGCCGAGCGGATCGGCCACCGGCTCGGTGAAAACCTCAGGCACGCCAACGGGAAGCGCCGCGCCGAGGGCGTCACGCACCCGCCCGGCGTCCTCGATGGCCAGGTACCGCTCGGCCCCGGCGATCCGCACCACGATCGCCCGTCGCTCGGTGACCAGTTGCTCCAGCCACTCCGGCGCAACGCCACGGTCGGCCGCCTCGGCGACGGAGAGATCTCCCAGCAGCCGCAACAGATCGGCGGTCTCCTCGACGTTACGGGCGTGCCGATCGGGAGCCAGCCGCTGCAACTGCTGCTCGATCTCCTCGAGCACCTCCGGGTCCAACAGCTCCCGGATGGCCTCGGAGCCGAGCAGCTCGGCCAACAACGTGGTGTCCAACGACAAAGCCGCGGCGCGGCGTTCGGCCAGCGGCGTGTCGGTCTCGTACAGGAACATGCCGACGTACCCGAACAGCAGGCTGCGCGCGAACGGCGAGGCCTGCGGGGTCTGCACCTCGACCACCCGAACCCGCCGTGCCCGCACGTCGCCCATGAGCTCCCGCAGCCCGGGCAGGTCGTACACGTCCTGCAGGCACTCCCGCATCGCCTCCAGCACGACCGGGAACTGCTCGTACTGCGACGCCACGGCCAACAGCTGCGCCGACCGCTGCCGCTGCTGCCACAACGGCTGCCGCTTGCGGGGATCCCGGCGCGGCAACAACAACGACCGCGCCGCGCACTCACGGAACCGGGCCGCGAACAGCGCCGACCCGCCGACCTCGGCCACCACGACCTGCTCGACCTCCTCCGGGTCGAGCAGCATGTCCTCGGCCGAGGGCAGCACGTCGGCCCCGGTGTCGTCGAACGCCTCGGGCAGCCGCACCACGATGCCGTCGTCGGAGTGCGCGACCTGCGGGTCAAGGCCGCGCCGTTCCCGCAGCCGGGCCCCGATGGCCAGCGCCCACGGCGCGTTGACCTGCGCCCCGAACGGCGAGTGCACGACGATCCGCCAGTCACCCAGCTCGTCCCGGAACCGCTCCACCACAACGGTTCTATCGTCGGGCACATGCCGGGTGGCCGCCTTCTGCTCGTCCAGATAGGACAGCAGGTTGTCGCACGCCCACTCGTCCAGCCCGGCCGACACCGCCCGTTCGCGGGCCCGTGTGGAGTCCAAGGCGGACACTTCGCGGACGAACTTTCCCAACGCCCGGCCGAGTTCCAACGGCCGGCCGACGGTGTCGCCCTTCCAGAACGGCAGCCGGGCCGGCTGCCCGGGGGCCGGCACGACGATCACCCGGTCGTGCGTGATGTCCTCGATACGCCAGGAACTGGTGCCCAGCAGGATGTTGTCGCCGACCCGCGACTCGTACACCATCTCCTCGTCCAGCTCGCCGACCCGCGACCCCGGCCGGCCCTCCTCGCCGCTCGGCGTCATCACGGTGAACAGCCCGCGGTCGGGAATGGTGCCGCCGGAGGTGACGGCCAGCCGCTGCGCCCCCGGACGGCCACGCAGCTCACCGGCGATCCGGTCCCACACGATCCGCGGCCGCAGCTCGCCGAACTCCTCGCTGGGATAACGCCCGGCCAGCATGTCCAGCACGGAGTTCAGCGCCGAGTCGGGCAGCCCGGCGAACGGCGCGGCCCGCCGCACCACCGACGCCAGCTCGGTCACCGACCACGGCTCCATCGCCACCATGGACACGATGTGCTGGGCCAGCACGTCCAACGGGTTGCGCGGATAGCGCACGGACTCGATGGCGCCGGCGGCCATCCGCTCCGCCACCACCGCGCAGGCCACCAGGTCGCCACGGAACTTCGGGAACACCACGCCCTTGGACACCGCGCCGACCTGGTGCCCGGCCCGGCCGACCCGCTGCAACCCGGACGCCACCGTCGGCGGCGCCTCGACCTGCACCACGAGGTCGACCGCGCCCATGTCGATGCCCAGCTCCAGCGAGGACGTGGCCACCACGCACGGCAGCCGGCCCGACTTGAGCTCCTCCTCGACCAGGGTGCGCTGATCCCGTGACATGGAGCCGTGATGCGCCTTGGCGATCACCGGCAGGGCCCCGGTGGTTATCCCCGAACCACCGACGGCCGCTGCCGGGAATCGCTCCATCTCCGCGGACTGCTCGCCCGCGAGCTCGTTGAGCCGAGCCGTCAACCGCTCCGCCAACCGCCGTGAATTGGCGAACACAATCGTCGACCGGTGTTCCCGCACCAGCTCCAGCACCCGCTGCTCCACCGACGGCCAGATCGAGGTGCGCTGCTCCGCCCCGGCGGCCGAGCCGCTGACCTCGCCGGTCGGCTCGCCCAGCGTGGCCATGTCCTCGACCGGCACCTCGACGGTGACCTCGATCGTCTTGCTGGCCGGCGGCTGCACGACGCGCAGCGGCCGCCCGCCGGCCAGGAACGCGCCGACCTCCTCCACCGGCCGCACGGTCGCCGACAGGCCGATCCGCTGCGCCGGTTTGGGCAGCAGGGCGTCCAGCCGTTCCAGCGACAGCGCCAGATGCGCCCCGCGCTTGCTGCCGGCGACGGCGTGCACCTCGTCCACGATCACGGTCTCGACGCCGCGCAGCGACTCCCGCGCCGCGGACGTGAGGATCAGGAACAGCGACTCCGGCGTCGTCACGAGCACGTCCGGGGGAGTGCGGTTGAAGGCGCGGCGCTCCTCCGCCGGCGTGTCGCCGGTGCGCATGCCCACGGTGATCGACGGCTCCGGCAGCCCCAGCCGGTGCGTGGCCTGCCGGATGCCGGCCAGCGGCGCGCGCAGGTTGCGCTCCACGTCCACGGCCAGGGCTTTCAGCGGCGACACGTACAGCACGCGGCAGCGGTGCTGCTTGTTCTCCGGCGGCGGCTCCGCGGCCAGCCGGTCCAGCGCCCACAGGAACGCCGCCAGCGTCTTGCCGGAGCCGGTCGGCGCGACCACCAGGGCGTGCTCGCCGGCCGCCACCGCCGACCAGGCCCCCTGCTGGGCGGCGGTGGGCGCGACGAAGGCCCCCGTGAACCAGTCCCTGGTCGCGGGGGAGAACACCGACAGCGCGTCCACCACGCCCACCATCATGCACAGGGGGTCCGACACTTCCCGCGCAAGTGCCGCTGACCTGCGCAAACGTGACTTTCTCTTGACCGGGTGAAATGGTCTAGTCCATTGTCGTCAGCACGTGTGTGCGTCAACTCGATGCCCAGGCCGCCACCCCTGCGCATGGAGGTAGCAGCTATGTCACGAAAGTGGACACGCTGGTTGGTCGGAGCGGTCGCCGCCGCCACCGTCGTGCTCGGCGCCGCCGCCCCTGCTTCGGCGGCGTCGAACCTGCTCGCCAACCCCGGCTTCGAGGCCGGCAACACCAGCGGCTGGACGTGCAGCGGCGCGACCACCGTTGGCAGCCCGGTGCACAGCGGCTCGTACGCGCTCGCGGCCACCCCGGCCGGCCAGGACTACGCGCAGTGCAGCCAGAGAGTCACCGTGCTGCCGAACTCCGCGTACACACTGTCCGCCTACGTCCAGGGCAGCTACATCTACCTCGGCGCCACCGGCACCGGCGGCACCGACCCGCAGACCTGGACCGTCTCCGGCAGCTACACGCAGCTGTCCACCAGCTTCACCACCGGCGCCAACACCACGAGCGTCACCGTCTACATCCACGGCTGGTACGGCCAGCCCACGTACTACGCCGACGACTTCGTGCTCAGCGGCCCCGGCGGCGGTGGCGGCAACCCGACGGCTCCGGCCGCGCCGACCGGCCTGACCTCGCCCAGCCAGACGTCGTCGAGCGTGTCGCTGGCCTGGACGGCCTCCGCCGGTGACGTGAGCGGCTACAACGTCTACCAGAACGGCAGCAAGGTCGCGTCCGTGTCCGGCACCAGCTACACCGCGACCGGCCTGGCCGCCTCGACCAGCTACACGTACGCGGTGTCGGCCTACAACTCGGTCGGGGAGTCGCCGAGGTCCGGCACGATCACCGCGACGACCAAGGCCGGCGGTGGCGGCAACCCCGGCGGCTCGCTGCCCACGCACGTGCTGACCGGCTACTGGCAGAACTTCTACAACGGCGCCAAGGCCTTGAAGCTGGCCGATGTGCCGACCACGTACGACCTGGTCGCGGTGGCCTTCGCCGACGCGACGGGCACCCCGGGCGCCATCTCCTTCACCTTGGACTCCGGGCTTTCCGGCCAGCTCGGCGGCTACACCGACGCCCAGTTCACCGCGGACATCGCCACCCTGCACGCCCGCGGCCAGAAGGTCATCCTGTCGGTCGGCGGCCAGAACGGCACCATCAGCGTCGGCGACTCGTCGGCCGCGGCCAACTTCGCCAACAGCGCCTACTCGATCATCCAGCGCTACGGTTTCGACGGCATCGACATCGACCTGGAGAACGGCGTCAACGCCACCTACATGGGCCAGGCGCTGCACTCGCTGGCGAGCAAGGTCGGCGCCGGCTTCATCGTGACGCTGGCCCCGCAGACCATCGACATGCAGTCCACCGGCATGGCGTACTTCCAGCTGGCGCTGAACATCAAGGACATCCTGACCATCGTCAACATGCAGTACTACAACTCCGGCTCGATGAACGGCTGCGACCAGGGCGTCTACTCGCAGGGCACGGAGAACTTCCTGACCGCCCTGGCCTGCATCCAGCTGCAGGGCGGCCTGCGGGCCGACCAGGTCGGCCTCGGCCTGCCGGCCTCGAGCTCGGCCGCCGGCGGCGGCTACCTGTCCCCGTCCACGGTGAACGCCGGGCTGGACTGCCTGGCCAAGGGCGCCAACTGCGGCAGCTTCCACCCGTCGGCCACCTACCCGACGATCCGCGGGGCGATGACCTGGTCGATCAACTGGGACGCGTCCAACGGCTACGCCTTCGCCACCACGGTGCACGGGCACTTCGGCAGCCTGTAGCACATTCGACACCGTACTGGCGGTAACCCTTAACTGGTGTCGACTGTTGAGAAGGGTCCATTCCCCCGTCGGGGGAATGGACCCTTCGTTGTCACTCGATCGAAGGAGTAAGAGTGGGCAATGGCGCCGATTATTGATTACCAATGAGTAGGTAGAAAGGCTTTTCTATACCGATTTACAGGATGGACTACTGCCGGTGTTCGACCGAACGCGTAACGCTGGTGGGTGGTTGTGACGACAACGGACCGTTGTGACCGGAGCGTGTCCGTTCGGGTGGCTGAGCGCCAAGGTCACGGTTGCGTTTCGTGTTCTCCCTGGTAAGCGGGAGTGTCCGACGGCGGGCCGGTGCACGTTTTCCTGGTGTGTCTGCACGAGCCACCCTGGACCGACCGGCCGAAGACTGCGTACTCCTCACGGTCGGTAGTGGCGTGTTCACCAGTGCGGATCCATTCCTGGAAAGTTTCCCAGGGTGCTTGTGAGGCCAGCCACGCAGCGTTAGCGTCATCGGTGCGCCAAGGAAGTCGGTGGGACGACGACCGGACGCGTAACGCCCGATCGGGGCTCTGGGAATGGCACCGAACGAGCGTGGCAGCACGGGGCAAGGGGTGTCGGGGGTGTTCGGGTCGCCGGCCACGGCGGAGACGACCTGATTTCACCGGCGCGTGGGGTGCACTGACGCAGTACGCAACTTGATTCGACGTCGATTCTCCATCGATGCCCGGATCATCACCCAAATTCACGTGCGGGGACAGATGAATAACTTGGCACAGGTTCTGCCTGTGGGGACCGAGGTCGCGCCGGCGCCGAAGCCGGTCGCCGCCTACGGTCCGCAGGACGAGCAGTTCAGGCAGCTCGTCGATGCCGCGGTCAACCGTGATCCGGTTGCCACACAACGGGTTCTCGAATCGATCAGGCCGATCGTGCTGCGGTACTGCCGGGCTCGGATCGGCCGGCTGGACCGCTCGTTCGCCTCGGCGGACGACGTGGTGCAGGAGGTCTGCCTCTCGGTGATCTCGGCGTTGCCGTCCTATCGGGACCAGGGGCAGCCGTTCCTGGCCTTCGTGTACGGCATCGCGCAGCACAAGGTCGCTGATGCGCACCGGGCGGCGGCCCGCAACAAGTCGTTGCCGGTGCCCGAGGTGCCGGACCGGCCGGAGACGGTCGCGGGTCCGGAGCAGCGGGTGCTGCAGGACGAGTTGAAGAGCAACATGGACCGGCTGTTGGCGGTCCTGTCCGACAAGCAGCGCGAGATCGTGGTGCTGCGGGTGGTCGTCGGCCTGTCGGCCGAGGAGACCGCCGACCTGGTGGGGTCCACCCCGGGAGCGGTTCGGGTGGCGCAGCACCGGGCGCTGACCAGGCTGCGCAAGCTGGTCGGCAGCGCGAAGGAGTTCTGAAGGTCAGGCCCCGATGGGGTGAGGGAGTGTCATCCCATCGGGCTGATGACGGGCTTGGTCAACCGGTGCGCTGAGCACTGATCCGTGTGGCAGCATCTGCGCGAAGCCAGAGCCAAGGGGGCACGCGTGCGGGTGTTGTCGATCGACGTGGGGACGTCGAACACGGTGGCGGTGCTCGCGGCGCCCGGCCAGCTTCCCCGCGTCGTCGAGGTCGACGGCGCGGCCACCATGCCGTCGGCCGTCTACGCCGACGAGGACGGCGTGATCCTCGTCGGCCGGGACGCCGAGCGGCAGGCCCGGATGGACCCCACGCGCTTCGAGCCGACGCCGAAGCGCCGGATCGATGACGGGGCGCTGCTGCTCGGCGGCAGCGTCGTCCCGGTCACCGACGCGCTCGCGGCCGTGCTGCGGCGGGTGCTCGACGAGACCGTGCGCCAGCTCGGCGGCGCGCTGCCGGACGAGTTCCGGCTCACCCATCCCGCCGGCTGGGGCACCCCGCGGCGCAACACCCTGATGTCAGCAGGGCGGCTCGCCGGTATGACCGGCAACATCGTGCTGGTCCCCGAGCCGGTCGCCGCCGCCGCGCACTTCAACCGCCTCACCCCGGGCAGCTCGCTCGCCGTCTACGACCTCGGCTCCGGCACGTTCGACGTCGCCGTGGTCGCCGCGACGCCCGGCGGGTTCACCGTGCAGGCTTCGGACGGCCTGGCCGATCTCGGTGGCACCGACATGGACCAGCTGCTGCTGGAGTACGTCGGCCGGCAGGTCTCCAACCGCGACGCCGCTCGGTGGCAGCAGTTGCTGCGGCCCGAGTCCACTGCCGACCGTCGGGCCCAGCGGGCGCTGGTCGAGGACGTGCGGGCGGCCAAGGAGACGCTGTCGCGGCACCCGCAGACCGTGGTGCCGATGCCGGAGCCGTTCGCCGACGTGCCGGTCACCCGGCCGGAGCTGGAGGCGCTGATCCGGCCCAGCCTCACGCGCAGCGTCGAGCTGCTGTCGTCGACCATCGCCGCCAGCGGCGTGCACCCGATGTCGCTGGCCGGCATCTACCTGGTCGGCGGGGCGAGCCGGATGCCGCTGGTGGGTGCCTTGATCGGGGAACGGCTGCGAGTCGCGCCGGTCAGCCTGGACCAGCCGGAGACGGCCGTCGCCCTGGGCGCGCATCTCGTGCCGCGCGACGGCGTGACGATCAGGACTCAGGTTTCGGCGCCGGCTCAGTACCAGAGCACCGGCGCTTTCATGGCCGAGGCTCAGTTCCCGCAGCTGCCGGCGGCTCCGGTTGCCGCGCGCAAGGGCGCATCGAAAGCGACGATGGTGGCGCTGGGCGCGATCGTCCTGGTGGCTCTTGTCGTGCTCGGCGGCTTCCTGGTGTTCAGTCCGTCGCGGTACCCGAGCGCCGCCGACTGCAGCGGCGCGCCGGGATCGACCGACGGCAAGGGTTTCACCAACTGCACCCGTCAGCTGGCCGGACCCGTCGCCGACCAGGGCGACTGCCAGGCCGGCTATGACGGCAGCGGGGTCGCGGTGACGGGGCTCGCGAGCGTCACGTGTCACATCGACGGGCGGACCGTGGTCTATACCCAGACGGCTTCGCTCGAAGAGAGGGACGTGAAGGTGCACGATCTGATCGACGGTTACATCAACGCCACCAAGATCAAGGCCCTGTGGGCCGGCAACGGCCTGCGCGGCGAGTACCAGGCGGTCGCCGTCAGCGGCGTCGGCGTCGTCGCGTTCACGGTGTCGGACCGGCCGCTCGTCGGCGTGCTCACCGCTCCTGCCACCACCGACCCGAGCTCACTGACCGCAGCCAAGGCGGCCGAGACGTTCGAGCATTCGGTACAGCCCGGCACCTGATCGGACGTCAACGACAATGGTCGCGGCGTGTGACGATCAAGTGGTGGACCGCCATCCCGCGCAGCGCAGGATCATCGGATTCCTGATCGGAACCCAGGCCGTCGGCTCGATCGGCGTGGGCATCGGCATCATGCTCGGCGCGTGGGCGGCGACGACGTTGTCCGGCTCGGTGGCCGTCGGCGGACTGGGTGCGACGGCGATCGCCGTCGGGGCGGCGTTGTTGGCCGTGCCGGTGGCGTTGGTCGCCCGTCGGTTCGGCCGGCGTCGGGCGTTGGCCGCCGCGTACGGGGTCGGGGCGTTGGGCGGCGTCGGTTGTGCGGTGGCATCCGCCTATGGCTCATGGCAGTTGTTGCTGCTGTCGTTGGTGGCCTTCGGCGGCGGCACCGCGGCGACGTTGGCCGCGCGGTACGCCGCCGGGGACCTGGCCCATCCGGGCCGTCGGGCCGGCGCCATGTCCACAGTGGTCTGGGCGACGACTCTTGGCGTGATCGCGGCGCCCAACCTGGCCGCTGTCGTGGCGTCGCCGTTCTTGCTGGCGTCGCTGGCTTTCGTCCTGGCCGGGCTCGGCGTGCTGTTCGGGTTGCGGCCGGATCCGTTGCTGGCCGGGCGAGTCGCCGTGGTCGTCGGCGACAGTTGTTGCGGCGTCGGGGCTTCCGAGCTGCCCCGTCGGCACACCCGGGCGGAGGTGTGGTCGGCGATCGGCCCCAATGTCCGGCTAGCACTGCTAGGCGTTGCCCTGTGCAACACCGCGATGACCGGGATGATGTCGATGATGCCCGTCCAGATGGCCGGCGGCGGTTCGACCCTGGTGGTCGTCGGCATCGTCGTCAGCGTGCACGTCGCCGGCATGTACGCCGCCAGCCCCCTGTTCGGCCTGCTCGCCGACCGCATCGGCCGCGTTCCCGTCCTCGCCCTCGGCGCGTCCCTCGTCGTCGCCGGCGCCGGTGTCTGCGGCATGGCCTCGTCCCACGACGCCCCCCAGATGGCCGTCGGCATGCTCATGCTCGGCTGCGGCTGGTCCGCCGGCATCGTCGCCGGCTCCGCCCTGCTCACCGAGTCCGTCCCCTCGGCCCTTCGCCCCTCCACCCAGGGCCTCGCCGACCTGGTCCTCAACCTCGGCGGCGCCCTCGGCGGCCTGCTCGCCGGCGTGATCATGAGCGCTTGGTCCTTCACCGCGCTCGGCCTCGTCGTGGGCTTCGCCGCCCTGCCCCTGCTGATGGCGTGCATGGGCACGACCCTGCGCCCCGTCGCCGCTGAGGAGCTCCCCGACAACGCCCAGATCAGCCCGGTCCCACCCCGCCGCAGCGTTGCCCTCTAGCCACCGCTGGCCAACAGCAGTCCGCAGATCCACCACCGTGTGCACGGCGAACCTCCGGTCGCCGTTGGCCGGAGGTTCGCCGCGTCGGCGGTGCTGCCGATCTGTTGCTGGTTCGGGTGTGTCGGTCAGGAGGTGGCCGCGACCGCTCGGATGAGCCGCGTCTCGCCCGGTCGCAGCGTGGCGCTGTAGCTGCCGCTGATCGTGCCCTTTGCCTTCTGCGCCCACAGATCCGTGACGGCTGCCGCGCCGGTGGTGATGCCGACCTGCTGCCAGTTCACGGTGATCGTCTGGTTGCCGCTGGTCCCCGTGTTGAACAAGGCCACGACGTAGCCGCCCGAGGGCTCCTTCTTCGTCCACACCTGGGTGTTGCCCGACTTGGTCAGGCGCTTCGCCGCGATCGCGTCCTGGTCGACGCCGAGGACGGCGTCGTTGGTCAGCATCGCCTTGTCGGTCGCGTCCAGGTGGGTCAGGTCGGTGCCCAGCAGCAGCGGGGCCGCCGCCATCGCCCACAGCGTCAGGTGGCTGCGGCGCTGGTCGCTCGTCAGGCCGGTGTTGTCACCGTTGCCGATCTCCAGCGAGTCGAGGTCGTTCCAGCCGCCCGGCCCGGCGTACTGCTGCCAGGACGAGGCCGTGTCGAACCTCGCCGACACGTGTTTCCAGTCCGTCAAAGGGAAACTCGCCCCGTTCGCGCCGCAGTAGCACTCCACGTCGCCCTGCGTCCGCCACCCGTTCGCGTACTGCCGCCACGTGCTCGCGTCCGCGATCGCCAGGTTGTTGGACAGCTCGTAGTGGATCGGCCTACCCGAGTCCCGCAACCCCTGCGACCATGCCTGCACGTCCGGGATGTCCGGGCTGCCAACCCCGTCGATCTTCAGGTAGTCCACGCCCCAGTCCGCGAACTCCTTGGCCCAGGAGTCGATGTACTGCTGCGCCCCCGGCTTGCTGTAGTCGATCCCGTACATGTGCTTGCAGTTGTAGTTCTTCTCCGACGTCGTGGTGACCGCGATGTCCTTGGCGTGGTAGGCCGTTCCCGCGATCGGCGAGTTGTTCCTGACCGCGTTCTCCGGTATCCCCGGCGTCACGTACAGCCCGAACTTCAGGCCGTCCGCGTGGACGTGGTCCGCCACCGCCTTCATGCCGTCCGGGAACTTCGCGGTGTCGACCACCCACCGCCCGTTCCCGTCAACGGTCGGCCCGTTCCCGTCGCACTTCATCCAGAAGTCGTCCAGGTTGACGTACTCGAACCCGTGCTGCGCCAGCCCACTGGCCTTGATCGCATCCGCCTGCGCCTCGATCTTCGCCGCGGTCGGCGCCTTCCTGATGAAGCTCCAACTGCTCCACCCCATCGGCGGCTTCTTGGCCAGCCCGTTGTCCTCAGCACTCGCCGCAGGTGTCACCGCTAGAAGCGCTAGCACCGCTAACCCCACTGCCCACCGACGCACAACACCCTCCTACCAGGTAGTGCGGCGGCGGCGCTGCAACAAGCTGGAAACGTTTGCAGTGTAGGTGGGCGACCGTGGTCCGGCTAGTCCCCGGCTTCCTGGAGCGGAAGGCCGGTCTCCCGGACGGTCCAGCGGCCGGGTGCGCCGGTGAGCTGGGTGACGGTCAGCGGCGAGATGTCGATCCGCCAGAACGCGGCGGCGGGAGCGCCTAGCGCCGCTAGGATCGCCGCCCGCACCACGGCCGGCGAGGTGACGACGCCGACACGGCCGACATCGGCCTGGCGGTCCAGCCACGAGGCGACACGGTCGAGCACGGAACTGACCGGCTCGCCGCCGTGTGGGGCGGCATCGGGGTCGGTCATCCACGCCAGCAGTTCGTGCTGGTCGATCTCGGCCAGCGACCGGCCGCGCCACGAGCCGTGATCGAGATCGGCGAGGGACTCGTCGACGACGGCGTCCCAGCCGAGGGCCTCGGCGGTCTGCGCGCAGCGCAGCTCCGGCCCCCGGCTGAGACCGTCCGAACGGGCCGGTCCGGCCAACGCCGACGGCCGTCGTGACAACGGCTCGTCGGCGGGAAAGCGAGCCTGCCGCACGGCCTCGGTGGCACCGTGGCAGACCAGGAAAAGCCGGTTCAGGACGCCGCCACCCGCTCGGCCTTGGGCGCCAGCAGCCGCTCGGCCAACGGCGCGAACAGCAGGCCGATCGCCGCCCACATGACCGCCTGCGCGGCGATCGAGTAGAAGCGGAAGTCCCACAACACATCGGCCGGGAAGCCCGGATAGACGATCTGGCCGGCGGGATTGCGCAATGGCTGTGGCGTCTCGGTGGCCTGCTCGCCGTAGTCGCGCACGTTGGCGGCGAGCTCGCCCAGCGATGGCAGCAGCGCCATCACGACGCCGATCACCACGACGAAGGCCAGCGCCGCCAGCAATGTCGCGTGCCAGTTGCCGAAGCGCCGGGCCAACCGCTTGCCCAGCACCACGGCGCCGATCAGGAACGCGACCGAGCACACCATCATCACCACGTACAGCGCGCCGCGGACGCCGATGGTCGCGCCGTGGCCGATCGACGGCGGGTTGGCCGGGTACTTCACGAACGGCACCAGGTAGATGCCGAGGAAGCCGCCGCCGGCCACCAGCACCGACAGCGTGCGGGGCCGCAGGTTGCCGACCCGGCCGAGGCAGACCGCGTAGGCCACGGCGAAAAACGCGCCCATGGCCACGCCGAACAGCACGATGCCGACGCCGATGCCGACATTGGCCTGGATCGCCCGGGTGAACAGCTCCGGGCCCTCGTCGCCGACCGGCAGGCCGGCGGCCTTGTCCAAGGCCGCCTGGGCCTCGTCACGGCCGCTCTCGTAGTCGATCGCGGCCTGGATCTGCGGCTCGGCGAAGATCCGTGCGAAGACGAACGCCAGCAGTCCGGCCAGGGCGCCGACCAGCACGCCCCGCAGGATGATTCGTTTTTCCATGTTCGGTTGTCCGGCCGTGGTGATCAGTGGCAGGGGAAGCCGAGGAAGTGGCGCGCGTCGTGCACGAACTCGTGGATGTACATGTTGTCGCCGAACACCGAGGTGGCGCCCTGGTCGATGCCGATGAAGTAGTACAGGGCCAGCGCGAGGAACACGGTGCCGCTCAGCCACAGCATGGCCTTCGGGAGCGGCAGGACGACCGGCGTCGGAACGGCGGTGGTCGCGGAAACGGTGCTCATGGAGCCTCCTACGGGGATCGTGCGTCCCGTTCGTCAGTGGGGCAGGCGATGGCGTGGTGTCTGGCTCACCCGGCGAACCGGGCACACAGTGGCGCGACCGCGCCGGAATTCCACCGGCTTACGCACTCCATCCCTCAGCGCGGCACACTACGGACCTGGATCGGC
Source organism: Kutzneria sp. (assembly GCA_035492655.1). GTDB lineage: Bacteria > Actinomycetota > Actinomycetes > Mycobacteriales > Pseudonocardiaceae > Kutzneria. Next base: position 12,776 of record DATJJB010000867.1, read on the forward strand.
GCACGTCAATCCGCCGAGCAGGGCGTATGAGGTCAGTGTGAAGCTGCCGACACGACGTTGCGCAGCAGCAGCGCGGTCGTCACCGGCCCGACACCTCCCGGCACCGGCGTGATCGCCTCCGCGATCGGCTCCACCGCGGCGGTGTCCACGTCGCCGACCAGGCCGCCGTCGGTCGTCGGGTTCGTGCCGACGTCGATCACTACCGCGCCCGGCCGGATGTGTGCCGCGCCGAGCACGTGCGGGCTGCCGGCGCACGCCACCACGACGTCGGCCCGGCTGGTCTGCACCGCCAGGTCCTTCGTGCGGGAGTGGCACACCGTCACCGTCGCGTTCTCGGCCAGCAGCAGCAGCGCTGCCGGCTTGCCGACCACGGTGCTGCGGCCCACCACCACGACGTCCGCGCCGGCCAGCGTCGTGCCGTGGGCGTTCAGCAGCTCCACTACCGCCTGCGCCGTCGCCGGCGCGAACGCCGGCAGGCCCGCAGCCAGCCGGCCGAGGCTGGTCGGGTTCGCGCCGTCCACGTCCTTGGCCGGGTCGATGTGCTGGGCGATCTCGTCACGGGTGACGCCAGGCGGCAGCGGCGTCTGGCAGATCACGCCGTGCACCGTCGGATCGGCCGACAGCTCGGCCAGGCACGGGCCCAGCAGCTCACGTTCGTCGACCACGCGCACCGCCACGCCGACCTTCTCCGCCGTGCGCACGATGGAGCGGACGTACCAGGCTGTCGCCTCGTCGTCGGTGGGGACGACGATCGCCAGCGTCGGGGTGATGCCGCCGTCCCGCAGCCGGGCCGCGTCCGCCGTGACCTGAGCGCGGATGGTGGCGGCCAGCGCGCGGCCGTCGATGAGGGTCATGCCAGCTCCTCGATGAACTTCTCGGCCGCGGCGACCTCGTCGCTGATACGGGCCAGTTCCGTTTCCAGTCGGGCTCGGGCGACTACGTCGGACATCGACGCCCGGTTCACCGCCACGTTCACCGCCGCCGCCTGCATGGCCGCGCGCGCCGACACCGCCGCCACCGCCACGTCCGACAGCACGTTCACGTTGGCGCCCGGCCGGATCCTCCTTGCCAGCTCAAGGATCTCGGCCGCCAGCGCCGCCGTCCGCAGCGGCACGTCCGCCGCCTGCGCCAGGGCCTCCTGGATGGCCGCGCTGCGGGCCGTCCTGTCGTCCTCGGTGGTCTTCGGCAGCCGGTAGGCGTCCGTGACCCCGGTGAACGCCAGCGCGTCCGCCTCCGCGAGGTCCACCGCCCGCTGCCGGCAGTCGCCGGCCTGTGCGAGCACTTCTCGCATC